>CAMNFX010000113.1 GCA_946537585.1 uncultured Lachnospiraceae bacterium | reverse complement strand
CAGGATCGCCATGACGCAAAGCTGTTTCAACAGGATCAGTGCAAGCATCGTTTAAAGCCTCTCATAAGAACCGGCCCGCGTCGACGGGCCGGCTGTTCATCGTTCTTCTTTTCTGATTACAGTCATCTTTACAGAACGGTCGACTTTCGTTCATTCATGGAAGCCATGCCGTTTTCAGCAAGACATATCCCACGCTGACAAACGGAACGGCCCCGGGGAGACCTTCCTCTCTGCTGAAAGCCCTGCAGAGATCACTCTCCGAACATTTCGTGGACCATGTCTACGGCGCGCTTTACGCCAAGCGGGATACTGGTGAGGACCGGGGTCTTCACATCCCGGATCTCCGGAAGGATCGCGATCATGCTGCCCTGTGCCAGGACGATGACGTCATACTGTCCGTCGATGGCATGGATCTGTGCGCTCAGCTCATCGTTATGCTTTCTGACGTCTCCCGCAAAAAGCGCTTCCATGGCATGCGCCAGCATATGGACCGTGATCTTCACATCCCTGCCGGCTGCCTTTGCGCAGGATTCGAGGAGACGCTCGGACGGGCCGACGGTCGTGGTGTTGGTCGTCACAAGAGCAATGTTGTCGCCCATCATGACTGCCTTCTCTGCCATAGCCTGGTCAACCTTCAGTACCGGGATCTTAATGAGCTTGCCGTAAATATCGGATACCTCAGATACCGTGGAGCACTGGTTGATGATCATGCATGCGCCCATTTCCTCCGCCATCTGCGCATAGTTGCACAGGCGCTTGATGGTGGACGGAGTCGGCCCCTGGTTTGCAAGAAGATCCTCGATCAGGGAATCGTCCCCAATCCAGTTCACCCGGATCGTGGGGTCGAGCTCCCTGATCATGTTCTTGAAATCCGATATATTGGACATGTTGGTGCCGATAACACAAATCTGTCTGTTAGGCATAATAAAACCTCCAGCCATAAAACGTATAGATATAAGCCCGTTATCCGGAACGGGAACCGATATGTTTATACTGATTCAGGCTTCTGATGACAAGCTCCACATGCTCCTGGGCAATCGCTCTCGCAATGGACGGCTTTCTGGCCGCGATCGCTTCCACCAGCTCGGTATGCTGCTCCTGCAGTTTCTCCTGTAAACTACGGGAGGAATCGGAAGCAATCATGCTCCAGTGCTCCAGGATCGTTTTCTGGACGACGCCTGCCATGAGCGTCATCAGCTGCACCAGGATCTCATTTCCGCAGCAGCGGCTGATGATCAGATGAAGCTCATGGTCAGCCGCTGAAAGCTCCCGGTAGTCAGAGCTGGACTCCAGCTTTTTCAGGCACTGCTTCAATGCCCGGACATCCGCAGGGCTTCGGTTGATGGCTGCCTTTTCCGCGATGCCGGCTTCCAGGATCCTGCGCACCTCCATGACTTCCTCCGCATTGAACTCGATTCCGCTCATGATGATGGGAAGAATGTCATCGAACTGCCGGCCGCTGCCCTTTTGAAGAAAGGTTCCCTCTCCCTGACGGCTCTCGCAGACTCTGAACACGCAGAGCGCACGGTAGACCTCCCGGACATGTGCTCTGGAGATACCGAGGCGGTTTGCAAGCTGAATCTCGGAGGGAAGCCGGACTTCGGCATTTCCCTCCCTGTCCAGCAGGTATCTTCGTACGGCATCCATGACCAGCTTATATCTGTTGCTCTGTTCCGTAAAATCCATACAAACTCTCTTTGGTTTTATTCTACTCCAGCGGATTGCTGATGAGAGCGCCTGCCTCGTCAAAGACAACATCCTCAAAATCGCCGATAAATTCGATGTCGCCCCGCTCCTTCATAACTTCGTAAAGGCCCTTCGAGACCAGGAACTTTCCCTCATGCAGGGTGGAATCGATGATGCAGAACTTGATGCTTTCCTCGTCCTTCCTGCCCTCGATCCGCATGAGGCCGTTGATCGTATTGACTGCGGTCTCCACGGCGATCTTATCCGTGGGAGCTACATAAGGGATCTTGATCTTATCGAGGAAGGTCGTGGTGACGCCGTTTGTATAGGTCGCATTGAAATCGATCTTGTCGAAATAACGCTTTGTGATGATGTCCGCCTGGCCCACGCCGATGGCGTTGCCATGGCTCACATCCGTAAGGTCTAAAAGAGCGATCTTTTCGATCAGAGGCGCGCCCTCGGGAATATTGAAGTCCTTCGGGTCATCCGCTCCGCTCGCATAGTATTTTTCAGGCTCATTGAGGCCCCAGACGCCGTAGCGGCCGATCATGTTGCAGTCCATGCCGGTTCCGCTGATGTTCTTTCCGCCTCTTCGGATGATCAGCGCGTCACAGGTGCTGAAGGGAAGATACGGATACAGGCTGTTGGCGATCTTAAAAAGCTCGATCTCCCGCTCCGGGATATCCGGGCCGTTTACGACTTCGAGATATCCGAGGCGGTCTCTCTGGTTTTCGATCAGCGCAACGCCGCAGATTACATTAACCCTCGGATCCCGGCACATGAACTTTCCGTTTGCCGGAATGATGTTGGTGAGCCCCCAGACGCCCCGGTTATGTACATAGGCAGCCATGTCGCGTTTGCCCATGCCGATGGTCATCATCTTTAAAAGCCCGCTTTCCGTAATGCTGTTATGCTCCGTGTGTTTTTTGATCCGGTTGACCACGATCACGCCGTCCGCAGCATAGGCATTCTTGTCGATATAGACAGGGGTGCCGAGCTCGGTCTCCCCGATGATCTCCGTCTCCATGGAGGAAAGGATCGGACATTTGATCACATCTTCCGTGTAGCCGAGACCTCTCAGCATCGACTCCTGCCCCTCGGCGGTAGCGCCTCCGTGGCTTCCCATGGACGGGAAGAGGAAGGGATCTCCTCCGCAGTCTTTGACCTCCTGTACGATCTGCGCAATGATCTCCACCATTCCGTGGACGCCGCGGCTTCCCGCAGTGATGGCGATCCGCATGCCGGGCTTCACCTTATCCTTCAGGCCGAATTCGGACAGAAGGCGGTGGGCCTCTCCTGCCGGGTCATCGATCTGCATGAAGTTTTGATAGTTCTGTTTTGCAAGTATGACTTTCGGTATGTTCATAAGATCTCCCGTTGAATATAAAAAGGCACGATCCGGCACACTGCTTCATTATCCGCGGCTATTTCTTTCCATGAGAGAATGAGGCAGCTGTGCCGCAGGAATCTTACTTGTTAAGCACGCCGGGCAGCCACTCTACGGTACCCGGAATATAGGTGACGATGAGCAGCCAGAGGATCGAAATAATGATCATCGGAAGAGCCGCCTTCAGAGTCTCCTCCAGCTTTGTCTTTGCGATCTGATTTCCGAGAAGGATACACGTGCCGACCGGCGGCGTGACCAGACCGATACAAAGGTTCAGTGCCATGATGACACCGAAGTGGACCGTGGACATGCCAAGGGTCTTGATCAGCGGAAGCAGGATCGGTGCCAGCATGACGATGGCCGCATTGGCCTCCATGACCATGCCGACGATGATCAGCAGGAAGTTGATCAGGAGCAGGATCACGATCTTGCTGTTAGTGATCGCAAGGAAGCCGTCCAGGATCGCCTGGGGAAGCTTTGCCGCGACAACGACCCAGCTGCCGGCCTTTGCAAATCCGACAAGCAGCAGAATGGTCGCTGCGGTAATGCCGGCTTCGGTGCATAGGCCGAGAACATCCTTGACCTTGAAGTCCTTATAAATGAACAGGCCGATAAACAGTGTGTACACACAGGTGACTGCTGCAGCTTCTGTAGCAGTGAAAATACCAAGGAAGATTCCTCCGAGCACCAGGATCGGCATGAAGAGAGCCCAGATGCCGTCTAAGGTGATCTTTGCAACCGTCTTTGCCGGCTTCAGGGGCTTGCCCTTCAGGCCGTTCTTCTTTGCATAGAATACGCAATAGATCGCAAGAATGACTGCAAGGCCGAAGCCCGGGATCATTGCGCCCATGAAGAGGGCGCCGATGGAGGTCTCGGTCGCGTTGCCGTAGACGATCAGGAAGATCGAGGGCGGGATGATCGGGCCTAAAATGGAGGCCACCGATGCTACAGCCGCGGTGAAGCCGTCCTTATAGCCTTCCTTCTTCATGTTGGGGATCATGATGCCGCCGATCGCGGAAACGGTCGCAACACCGGAGCCTGAGATCGCAGCAAAGATCGCGGAAGCGAACACGCAGACGACCGCAAGGGAACCGGAAAGCCAGCCGAAGAAGCAGTCCGCAACATCAACCAGCTTCTTGGAGCAGGAACCGCTCATCAGGTTACCTGCGAGCATGAAGAAGGGGATCGCGAGCAGGGCAACCGAATCCATGCCGGTCATCGTCTTCTGTGCAAGCACGACGGTCGGCATTCCGCCATACACCAGGGAAGCGATCGTGGCAATGCCGAGGGAGAAACAGATCGGAATGCCCATCACGGAAAACACCAATAACAAAATGACTAATAACGCGCCGGCATTCATTACTTCTTCTCCTCCTTTCCTTCAACAAAGATCTTCTGCAGAATGACCTCGATCATGCCCATGATCATAAGCACGCAGCCGATCGGAACCGCCATATATACATATCCCATGGGTAATTTAAGTCCCGGGGATTCACTTTTCATCGTATTCATGGAAAGGTTATATGCCAGCGGGGTCAGATAGATCAGGAAGCCCAGCACTCCGATGGAGGTGATAAGCGTAAAATATGTGTATGCCTTCCCTTTCAGCAGATTGACAAAGAAATCCACCTTCAGATGGGAGTTCTTCCGGACTGCTACGAAGGATCCCAGCAGGCTGACATAGACGAACATATATCTGGTGATCTCTTCGGACCAGATATTGGATTTGTTGAAGCAATAACGGAGCACGACCTGATAGAACATGACCGCGACCATAAGGATCATCAG
>CAMNFX010000112.1 GCA_946537585.1 uncultured Lachnospiraceae bacterium | reverse complement strand
TTTGAAAAAGGCACTGGTGACAACATTTTTCCTGCTGGCAGGTGCGTGCATCGCGTATTTCCTGGTGATCCTGGGATACAGCGGCATCAGCACCTCCTTTTGCGGTATCTGGCCGTGCTTCGCACTGCTCTTTGTTGTCATGGGCGTCTTTACGGGACGGAGCGAGCAGCACCCGGAGGAGATGCCGAAGCTCCTTCCGACCTTTATCTTCACGACCTTCGGCCTGGGCGTGACGGCCTTTCTGCTGATCATGGGCATGGTCGTCGCCGAGTCCCGCAGGACGACGGATACGATCCCGGACTACTGCATTGTCATGGGCGCGAGGGTCTACCCCGACGGCATTTCCAAGACGCTGATGTACCGGCTGGACCGGGCCTGCGATGCCTTTGAGGAAAACCGCGGCACGAGGCTGATCGTAGCGGGAGGCCAGGAACGGGGCGACGCGGTGCCGGAGGCCCTTGCCATGTATAATTATCTCATTATGAAGGGTGTGCCCGGCGAGCGGATCTTATTGCAGCCGCACGGAACGAGCACCGCGGATATCATTGCCCGCTCCTTAAGGCTCCTCTCTACGGATACGAAGATGCGCAAGACACCGAAGGGCCCCGGCGATACGGTCTGGGAGGAGGATTATGTTCCTTCTGTAGGCGTGGTCACGAGCGACTATCATCTGCTCCGCGCCTGCCAGGTAGCGCACCGGCAGGGTGTGACGGAGCCGGTCCCGATCCGGGCGGACTCCGACGCGGTCCTTTACATACACCAGTGCGTCCGGGAGAGCCTGGCCTTTATCAAGGATCTGCTGATGGGCAATTTCTATATCGAACGGCCGGACTTTTACATCCGGATCGAACGCGGCTGAAAGGAGTAAATCACAGATGAGCAATGCATATCGTCTGATCGAAGAAAGAAAGATCGGGGAATATTCGGGAACCGGATGCGTGTGGGAGCATGTGAAGACCGGCGCGAAGGTATTTACCCTTAAGAATGACGACCCCAACAAGGTCTTTCTGATCGGCTTCCGCACGACGCCGACCGATTCCACCGGCGTGGCGCATATCATGGAGCACAGCGTTCTCTGCGGCTCCGCCAAGTATCCGATCAAGGATCCCTTTGTGGAGCTTGCCAAGGGATCTCTCAACACCTTCCTGAACGCCATGACCTATCCTGACAAGACGGTCTATCCGGTGGCTTCAGTCAATGACAAGGATTTCATGAATCTGATGGACGTCTATCTGGACTCCGTCTTCCATCCCAATGTCTATCTCGAGCCCAAGATCTTCCGCCAGGAGGGCTGGCATTACGAGCTGAATAATGCCGGGAAACCCGATGAAGAGCTCATCTTAAACGGCGTCGTCTATAACGAGATGAAGGGCGCATTTTCCAACCCGGATTCCGTTCTGGAGCGCTATACCTTCCGTGCGCTTTTCCCGGACACGACCTATGCCAATGAATCCGGCGGCCTTCCCTCGGACATCCCGGAATTAAGCTACGAGGAGTTCCTCGACTTCCACCGGCGCTACTACCATCCCTCCAATTCCTATATCTATCTCTACGGCGATATGGATATGGAGGAGAAGCTTGCCTGGATCGACGAGAATTACCTCGATGAATACGAGAAGATCTCGATCGATTCGCATATTGAGCCCCAGAAGCCCTATGACGAGCCGATCGAGGAGCGTGAGTACTACGCGGTGGGGACAAATGAGGAAACGGAGCATAAGAGCTATCTTTCCGAGAACTTTGTGATCAATGACGCCCAGGACCAGGTCACCTCCCTCGCATGGCAGGTGCTGGAGTTCGTGCTCTTAAGCTCTCCCGGCGCGGTGCTTCGGGAGGCTCTCATCAAGTCCGGCATCGGCGAGGATGTCTACGGCGGGTATAACGGCGAGATCCGTCAGCCGTATTTCTCCGTCATCGCCAAGAATACGGACGAGGAAAAGCTCGGACTCTTCAGAAGGATCATCCGCGATACCTTAGGCGAGCTCGTAAAGGACGGGATCAGCAAGAAGAGCCTGGTCGCCGCGGTCAATTATCTCGAGTTCAAGTACCGCGAGGGAGACTTCGGGTCGATCCCGCAGGGGCTTTCACTTGGCCTCGGCATGTTCGCTTCCTGGCTCTATGATGAGGATCCCTACACCTACATCTTCTATGATGACGCGTTCAAAACGCTCCGGGAGAAGATCGACACGGATTACTTTGAGGAGCTGATCCGGACGCATATCCTGGAAAATAACTTCAGCGCGGTGGTCAATGTCCTTCCGAAGCAGGGCCTGACCGACGCGGAGGATGCGGCGCTTAAAAATAAGCTTGCCGCCTATAAGGACAGCCTCAGCGCGGAGGAGAAGGAGACGCTTTCCCTCGAGACCCTTTCCTTAAAGGCCTACCAGCAGGAGCCGGATACGCCCTTCAACCTCGCGAAGCTCCCCGTACTGGAGCTTTCGGACATCGGCAAAAAGGCGGAAACGGTCAATGCAAAAGAGGACGGCGGGATCATTTACTCCGAGGCGGACACCCACGGCATCGCCTATATGCGCGTGCTCTTTGACACGAAGGACCTCGATGAGGAAGAGCTTAAGTATGCGTCCTTCTTAAAGGATATCTTCGGAGAGATCGATACGAAGCGGCACAGCTACCGCGACCTCTTCGATGAGCTGCTCTTAAATACCGGCGGCGTAAGCTTCTCGATCGACCCGTGGGCTGTACGGAGCGCAAATCCGGATCCGGGCGACTACCGCGGTCTTTTAAGCGCGGAGATCCGTACACTGAATGACAAGGTCGAAACAGGCCTGGAGCTTGCTGCGGAGATGATCAATGAGACCGTTCTCGATGATCCCGAAAGGATGATGGAGCTTATCCTCGAAGCAAAGAGCCGCATGCAGGTGAAGATCGACGGCAGCATGCACACCACGGCCGTGACGAGGGCCTCCTCCTATTTCAGCGCCGCGCAGCGCTACACAGAGCTTGCAGGCGGCATTGCCTACTATGATTTCATCAATGAGGTCAGTAAGCTTGCAAGGGATGAAAGCTATATGGAAAGCTTCATCGGGTCGCTGAAGGCGGTCTCTAAGAAGCTCTTTACCAGGGAAAATGTCTCCTTCGCCCTTTACGGAGACAGCACGGCCAGGGCTGCCATGGAAGCGGCGATCCCCGCATTTACCGAAAGCCTTCCGGAAGGACTTAAGGATGACGGAACGAAGGCCGGTCTGATCACGCCCGCGGGATATCTTAACGAGGGCTTCAAGTCAAGCTCCCAGGTCAACTATGTGGCACGCTGCGGAAGCTTTGCGGAAAACGGGCTTCCTTATCACGGCGCGCTGCAGGTCCTTCGGATGATGCTGAATTATGAGTATCTGTGGACCAATCTCCGCGTGCTCGGCGGCGCCTACGGCTGCATGTCCGGCTTTGTAAGGTCCGGAAGAGGGTACCTTGTATCCTACCGCGATCCGAAGATCCCGGAGACCAACCGGATCTACGAGGCATTGCCCGAATACATCGAAAACTGGCAGGGCGACGAGCAGACGGTGCTGAAGTACATCATCGGCGCGATCTCCATCATGGACCGTCCGCTGCAGCCCTCCGCAAAGGCACTTAAGGAGCTGACCAATTACTTCTACCAGGTGACGGACGAAGAACTGCAGCAGGACCGTGACGAGGTCTTAAGCTGCACGCCGGAAACCATCCGGAGCTTCGCGCCCTACATCCGCGCGATCCTCGAAAAGGGCGGCATCTGTACCCTGGGAAATGCGTCCCAGATCGAGAAGAACAGTGAAATGTTCGGAACGGTAAGAGAACTTTATTAAACCTGAAAAATATCGGGATGGTGACCCCATTCGGAATCCGGCCCGTTGGGCCTTCTTCCTCATGGGGTCACCGTCTGCTGATCGCAGACATGCCCTTAGCGCCGCAGCAGACAAACAGGTTTGTCCTTACAGCGCCTGCGGGCAATCCCGATCAGTTAAGGAGAAAGCCATGAAGAGCGGCTATGTCGCGCTGGTGGGGCGCCCCAATGTGGGCAAGTCCACCCTGATGAACCGGCTGATCGGCCAGAAGATCGCCATCACCTCGGACCGGCCCCAGACCACGCGCAATAAAATTGAAACCGTATATACGGATGAACGGGGACAGATCATTTTCATGGATACCCCCGGCATTCACAAGGCAAAAAACAAGCTCGGCGAGTACATGGACGCGGTCGCGGAACGGACCTTTTCCGAGGCGGACCTGATCCTGTGGCTCGTGGAGCCGACCACCTACATCGGTGCAGGAGAGGAGCGGATCGCGGACCTGATCAACAGGATCAATAAGGGAAAGCGTCCGGTGATCCTCGTGATCAACAAGGTCGATACCCTGGAGACTGCGGAAAAGCTCGAGGAGGCCATCGAGGCCTACAAGGCAAAATGCCGCTTTGACGACATCATCGCGGTCTCCGCAGCGACCGGGAAAAACGAGGATCTGCTGATGGATACCATCTTCGGCTACCTCTCCGAGGGACCGATGTACTACGACGAGGAGACCGTGACGGAGATCCCCTTACGGTCCATCGCCGAGGAGCTGATCCGCGAGCAGATGCTGAAGCTCTTAAGCGACGAGATCCCCCACGGTGCCGCCGTCATGATTGAAAAATTCAAGGAGCGGCGTCCGGACCTCTATGACATCGAGGCGGACATCATCTGCGAGCGCGATTCCCACAAGGGCATCATCATCGGAAAGGGCGGATCGATGCTGAAAAAGATCGGCACTGCCTCCCGCGCAGAGATCGAGGACCAGCTCGGCTGCCAGGTCAACCTGAAGCTCTTCGTGAAAGTCCGCAAGAACTGGCGGGACAACGAGAACTTCGTGCGCAGCTTCGGGTACGATCTCAAGAAGATGTA
>CAMNFX010000111.1 GCA_946537585.1 uncultured Lachnospiraceae bacterium | reverse complement strand
ATACTATTAATTTGGGCAATGGCAGACGGCTTTAAGAGTCCGGGCTTGCTCTAAATATTGTGGAGGATAAACTGATGAGCTCTTGTGAAAACCTCTTTTCCAATCTGTGTTCTGCAGCCGCGAAGCATACCATGAAGCTCCTGCTGGTGCTTTTTGCCGTTCTTCTGCTCGGCTGCGGCGGTTTTGGTCTCGATGCATATGCCGACACCATGCCGGATGTGACTCTGTCACAGGAAAGCGCCGGCCCCGGTTCCAACGGCTGGCTGCAGCGTGAAGACGGCAACTGGACTTATATGAAATGGGGTTTTCTTGTCAAGGGAAAGTGGGAGAACATCGGCGACCGCTGGTACTGGTTCAATGCCGAGGGCGTCATGCAGACCGGCTGGCAGTCGATCGACGGCGCTGAGTATTATCTGGCAGAGAGCACGACAGAGAACCATCCGATGGGTTCCTGCTACATGAATGAAGTCACACCCGACAATTTTGTCGTCGATGAGAACGGTGCCAAGGTCGGGCCTGCCGCGCCTCCCGTTCCGACGTCAGCGACCCGTCCGAACCCTTACGGATACTCCTGCGTCGAAGTCGACATTACCAACCAGACCGTATACTGCTATATCAATCAGGATCTTGTCGTTGTTACTCCCTGCGTTACCGGCAACGCCTGGGCGCATCCGACCTCCGTGGGTCATTTCCGGATCAACTCCAAGGAGCGCAACCGCTACCTTCAGGGCTACAACAGCAATGGTACAAGATATAAGAGCTGGGTCAATTTCTGGATGCCGTTCAATGGAGGCCAGGGCCTTCATGATGCCGGATGGCGTTCTTCCTTCGGAGGAACGATCTACCAGAGCGGCGGTTCACACGGCTGTGTGAACATGCCTTATGATGCAGCTGCTGCGATCTACAACGTTTCCTGGGTCGGCATGCCGGTCATCGTTCACAAGTAAGTTTAAGGGATTTCGGGGAAGAAGGGGGAACCCTTCTTCCCTTTAATTATGTTTTCATTCATTCATGAACTTTACTTACGAAAAAGTACATATCGGCGGTCAGTCCGGCATCCGTATCCTTTCCTGTGATGATTTGCAGAAAAAGCTCCGCATTCCTGAAGCAATTGACGGGCTGCGTGTCCTTTCGATCGGAAAGCAGGCTTTTAACGAGCATAACAGCGGGCTGGAGGAGGTCGTTCTTCCTGACGGTCTTGCAGAGCTTCAGTCCTTTGCCTTTTCCTTCTGTTCCGGGCTTAAAAAGCTGACACTGTCGGACGGCATCCGTTTATTTCATGACGGAGCGGTCAGGACCTGTTTTGCGTTAAGAGATATTGAACTTAAGATGTCATCCCATGACTATACTCTGGCAAGGAGGCTTCTCGGTGACAGTGACCGCAGGCTGCGGATCACCTTCCGGCTTCCCGGCCATGACATAAGGCTGGTCTTTCCCGAATACTACAGCAACAGTATCGAAGACACCAAATCCCAGGCTTTCCATATCCGTATCGACGGTACCGGCTTCAGCTACCGCGAATGTGTCTGTACCGGCGGGATCAGGCTCCGGGAATATGACGGCCTTTTCAGAAGGACACTTTCATCCGATGAGCCCGCTGTGCCGCTCGAAATTGCGGCGGCGCGTCTTATGTATCCGCAGGGGCTGTCTGAGGCTGCAAAAGAAGTTTACTGTACTTATCTGAAGGAGCATATGGATGAAGCGCTGAAGCTGTCATTTCTTCCTGAGAATGACGGCTGGCCGGAAATGCTTCTGACCGAAGCCCTTCTTTCCAGGGAGGATATCGATCCGGCGCTCCGCCTTGCAAGTTTTTATCGGAAAACGGAATTTTCCGGAGAGCTCCTGGAATACAGGCGCAGAAACTTTCAGGATCGAAAGGGTGCCGTGCTCACCCTTTCGGATGAGTGGTAAATACCGGAGGAATAAAATGAGTGCAAAGCAGGACCTCGAGGACCTTGGAAAGCGAATACTCGATGCTTCACGAACGGAGCTGCTCTTATCCATGCGCTTTATGGGAAGCGCCCTGGACTCCCTTTCCTATGTCTGCGATCTGACGACGAGAACGGTCGGCACCGATGCCGTCAGCATCCGGTTCAATCCGACCTTTCTGACGGAGCTGATGCTCAACCGCCCGGTCAGATTGAACAGGGTCTATATCCATATGCTTCTGCACTGCATATTCCGGCATGTATTTACCGCGGCAGATTATGAGGATGCGGATCTTTTTGATCTCTGCGCCGATATTACCGTGGAGTCTGTCTTAGACAGCATGAATTATAAGGCGGTGCAGACGACCTGGTCGGATTTCCGTGAAAGCTGGTATGAGCGCCTTGAAAAGGATCTGAATGTGATCACGGCAGAGAGACTGTACCGGTATTTTACGGCGTCTCCCCCTGACTACGATACCTTCCTTAAGCTTCACAGGGAGTTCTCGGCTGATGATCACAGCTTCTGGAAACGGCTTCAGGATAAAGAAACAGAAAACAGCCGCGGGAAAGAAAGTGATTCCGAAGACAGTGCGGCCGGTCAGCAGGAGCAGTCGGAACAGGCACTTAAGGAAAGCTGGAGAAAAAAGGCGGACCGTGTCAAGGTTGAAATGGAAGCCGCCGTTAAGGACGCGCAGGAATACGGAAGCTTCTTAAGAACGCTCAGCTTTGTCCAGAAGCGGCGAAAGAGCTTTGCGCATTTCCTGAAGCGTTTTGCGGTGCTTCACGAGGAGACCAGGATCGATCCGGACTCCTTTGACTATGCCTATTACCAGTATGGGCTGGAGCTGTATGGAAACATCCCGCTCATAGAGGAGAATGAATACAGGGAATCCAAAAAGATCCGTACGCTGGTGATCGCCATTGATACGAGCGGGTCCTGTCAGGACACTCTCGTGCAGCGTTTTCTGAATGAGACCGCCGATATCCTTCTCAGGCAGGAATCCTTTTTCCGGCATGCTGAGATCCTGCTTATAGAGTGTGACAACCGGATCCAGGAGGAGACCTTTTTTCACGATCCGGCAGAAATGAAAAATTATGCCGGAGGATTTCACATCCGCGGAGGCTTCGGTACGGATTTCAGACCGGTATTCCGGCGCGTGGAGGAGCTTGTGGCAAACGGAGTTCTTTCCGGCCTGAAGGGAATGATGTATTTCACAGACGGCGCCGGGATCTATCCCGAGCAGCCTTATCCCTGGGAAACAGCCTTCGTACTGTACCGGGATGACAATGCCGCGTCCGGGCGCGTCCCCGGATGGGCTTACACACTGTATCTGGACGCGGATGACTGAACTTCAGGACGGGGAAGAGCATGAATATCAAAGAAGCAAAAGAAGAACTGAAAAACATTGTAATCGCGTATCTTGCAAAAGATGAAACCGGACTTCCCATGATCCCCGAGGAGCACCAGCGGCCGGTCCTGCTGATGGGTCCTCCCGGAATCGGCAAGACTGCCGTGATCAGGCAGGTTGCCCGCGAACTCGGTATCAATCTTGTTTCCTATACGATCACCCACCATACCCGTCAGTCCGCGATCGGTCTGCCGGGGATCGTCCACCGGACCTTTGACGGCAGGGATTACGCGGTGACGGAATATACAATGAGCGAGATCATTGCCTCCGTTTATGAACAGATCGAGCGCTCCGGTGTCAGGGAGGGGATCCTTTTTCTTGACGAGATCAACTGTGTCTCTGAGACCCTGGCCCCGACCATGCTCCAGTTCCTGCAGTTCAAGACCTTCGGCACACATAAAGTGCCGGACGGGTTTGTGATCGTCACCGCAGGCAATCCTCCCGAGTACAACACGTCTGTCCGGGAGTTTGATGTCGTCACTCTTGACCGGCTGAGGCGGATCGATATTGACGCGGATCTGCC
The DNA here is from genome assembly GCA_946537585.1 of uncultured Lachnospiraceae bacterium. Classification (GTDB taxonomy): domain Bacteria; phylum Bacillota; class Clostridia; order Lachnospirales; family Lachnospiraceae; genus Avilachnospira. The sequence continues at coordinate 1,028 of CAMNFX010000111.1, read as the reverse complement.
GGCATTCCGGGAGTATGCGTACAGGAACGGCGTCCACGGGGCGATCATGGGATATCTCGAGATACATAAGGACCGGTTCTACCAGGTTCAGGCAGACACAGGGCGCAAGTGCTTCGTGACAGCCCGGGGCTGGGAAGATCTTTCGGATGCGCTCCGCACCTATGAAAAACTCGGACTTCCCGTAACGAATGCCCTGATGGGTCAGTATCTGCAGGACCCCGAGACGGCGGATGACTTCGCCCTGTATTACGAGCTGTATCATAAATACGAAAGCTTTTATCAGATCCCCGGCATTCTGGAAGGACAGGTTCCGATCAATCCTGAGCTGAAATATGCTCCCTTTGATGAAAAGCTCTCACTGATCGCGCTGCTTACCGATGCGCTTGGCGCGGAATTCAGATCATACCGCGACCGGCAGCATGAAGCAGAGGCTCTCGTGAACACGCTGCAGCAATACGGAAGGATCCTGAAGCAGAATCAGCAGGAGGATCCCGGACGGATACTGGAAGATCTCATCAGGGAAAAGCAGGAAGAACGGGAGCAGAAAAAACGGGCATTGATGCTTGACGCCGAAGGAGAAGCCGATCTTATCCGGCTGGAAAAGAAACTGAAGGAGCTTTGCCGTGAGCTGAAGGTCTGGAATACCTCCGGGGACGCCCGAGCCGCTTTTGAATATGCGCGCGGCTGGTTTGCGGAAGAGGAAGAAGACAGGCAGGAATCGATCCGTGAGACCGGTCAGCATCTTACCAATGTATTTCAGGCGATGGAAGCTGCCTTCGGGGAAGGACAGGAAATGGTTCTCTTCCTTTCTGAGCTGAATGCGGGCTATTACAGTCTTAAGTTTATCAACGAATGCGGAAATGAGGAATACTACCGCTTTAACCGCCTTCTCCTTCTGAAGGAACGAAATGCGGATCTTCGTCAGGAGATCCTTAAGATCATGGACCAGTTCTGAGATCCGTAAAAATATAATTAAGAATGAAATGAACGGACAGCACTGAAAAAATATGCTGCCTTGTCATATCTTT
>CAMNFX010000110.1 GCA_946537585.1 uncultured Lachnospiraceae bacterium | reverse complement strand
TGGTCCTATGAAGATCCTTCCTCCCTTCCGAAGGGCTGGCATATCAATCAGGAGGGGGACTTAAGCTATCAGGATCCCGCCACAGGCGAGACAATGAATTATTACCTCAAAGGCTATGACGAAGAGACCGGAGAACCGCAGTATCAGAGCGCCCAGAACAGGGATATTTACGGTGAGGATCTCTTAAGGAATCACTATGAGTCCCGTCAGGAAAATGCCTATACTCTTTCCCAGGATGCCGCAACCGGCAAGCGCTGGGCAGAGGAACAGCACAGACAGAATCAGGAGAAATGGGACAAGGAACGGGAGACCGGCGTCACCGATATGAGCGAAGCCTGGAAGCAGGATCAGAAGCGGATGGCAAAGGAGGAGTATCTCGAAAAGCTTGCCGATCAATACGGCAAAAGTACGGAAGATATCAAGGGCATCAAAAAGGAGATCCTGAAAGAACGCCAGAAGGAAGCGGAAGAATACGGGAAACAGATGGCAAAGGATGCCTGGCTGGGCGCTGCGGAAGATACAGCTTCCCAGATAGAAACGGCTTCGGACATGGCAGTCAATGTCCTCGGCGAGGTAACCGGTCCTGCCGGAAAGGTTGTCAAGAATGCCTATACCTTTGCAAAGCCCGGTATGACAAAGCTCTCGGAGTCCCTGGCGGAAAGGAAGGACGTCTATGATACGATGACGGCCATTGCCCAGGGTACGGCGGAGGGCGCCATCGGCGTACTGCAGAATGAAGTGGACGGCTTTGGCATGTCTGTGGGAGGAGATCTCGTGAAAACCGGACTCGACGGCATCGTTCAGGGCAAGTCCGCAAAAGAAATCGCAGCCGACATGCAGAAGACATTTACAGAAAGCAGCCTGAAGTACGGCATCAGCAAGACGATCAGCTCCGCGGGAAAGAAGGTTTCTGACAAGCTGACAGCTGGCAAGACGATGGAGCTTGGGAAGAACATCGACGCCTACGGAAATCACGGCGTGAGCTGGAAAAACATGGCAAATGATACAGCCAGTCAGAAGATGGCTAAGATGCGCCTGTCAGACTATAAGAAGATGACGCAGCAGATCGCAAAGACCGAGAACTGGACAAATGCCGGAACCAATCTGTTTAATGATCTCTTCCAGAAGAAGGTCACAGACGAAGCGGTCGAAACTCTCGGAGATGCTGTACAGGCAGATACCTATGCCTTTCTGAACAATGCCGGAGAGGTGATTGTTAAGTATAACAACGATAAACTGTAGGCAGGCAGAAGATTTTCTGTTATATGACTGATATATGGCAGCAGCCACAGAGGACTGACATACAGATGATGGAGGGAGGTAATTATGGCACAGAAAGAAAAAAAGGGACCGATGACAGCCCTCTGGATGGGGCTCGGTTTAATTCTCGTCGTGGCAGTGATCATGGTTTTTGCCTATCGGGCGATCTTCCCTGCGGATGACAGCAGGGATCCGATGGGCGGCGCAAAGATCAAATCGCAGGAGATCTGGTCCGCGGACGGTCTTACTGTTACGGCCTCAGAGATCGGAAAATATGTGGAGAGAAGCTGGGACAGAGATGCCGTTTATCTTAAGGTGAAGAACGACGGCAGCAGTCCGAAGGTGCTTCGCTGCACCGCACTTTCCGTAAACGGCGCAGCCGTACAGCCGGAGCTTCTGCTGGAGGCTCAGCCGGGAGCAGCGACAGACGGGAAGCTTCTTTTTGACCGCATGAGTCTCTATGACATGCAGATCATCCATGTGGGCGAGATCAGTCTGGAGCTTGCGGCATATGACCCTGTATCCGGGTCCGAGACCGCGCGGTCAGGCAGGATCACACTGAAGACAAACAAGGCAAAGAAGGCGGAAACACCGAGTTTCATGTACAAAACCGAGGCTCTTTGTGACACGAACGGGATCCGGATTTCGGCTGCAGATCTTTCTGTGGCCTATTCAGATGCCAGCAGTGCGCTTCGCCTTTATGTGGAAAACACTTCCGGCACGGATATTCGTGTGGTTCCCGCCGACATAAAGGTCAACGGGAAAACGTATGAAGTAAAGCAGAAAAATGCAGATGGATCAGTCTATGATACCCGCGGTGTGGGAGAAGGCTATACTTTCCCTGCAGGCACAAACGGGAGCTTTTACTATGAGCTTGAATGGGAACCCCTGGAGGATGTCCTGCCGCTCGACAATGTGACAGGAACCTTTAAGATCCTGGATAATAAAAACGGGCAGTCAATAGCTGAGGCACCGTTTGAGTACAAATATCAGTAATGTAATAAACAGTCAGAGCAGGAAATGACAGAGGAGGAGAAGGCATGTTTTGCGAGAAATGCGGCAAAGAGATTCCGGACGGATCGGTCTTTTGTGAGTTTTGCGGTACTCCGGTTGAGGCGGTATCTGCTGCAGGATCTGTGGTACCGGCGGAATCAGATAACGAAATGAATACCACTTCAGGGGAAGCATCTGCAGACCAGCTGCCGCTTCATCCGGATGCCTCCGGGGAGGAAGCTTTGGCAGAAGAGGCTCCTGAAGAAAAAAAATCCGGTGCAGGGAAGAGAAAAACATCCGGGGAGATTAACAGCGAGGCGGATATCGAGGGGCAGAAGGTCTCTGAAAACATCTACCTGTGTCAGGACGGAAAGTATCGCTGGATCTATGAGTATGATATGCTGCGGAACCCTGCGCTGCTGATCACTACCTGGAAAGTGCTCGGCCTTTCCTTTGGGATCGTCATGCTTTTTATGATACTTGTCAATCTGCTGGACGGAAGCTTCCGTTACTGGGATGCCGAAACGACTTTCGGCTTCTTCCGCGGTTTCCTGCTTCTGCTGCTGTTTATGCTTGCCCTGGGCGTTGTGGCCTACCTGATCCTTGCCGCCAGCTACGGTTGGAAATATATGGTGCTCTTCACAATGGACGGGCAGGGCGTGGAGCACCGCCAGATGGCAAAGCAGTTTAAGAAAGCACAGGCCTGGGGCTGGCTTACGGCAGTGGTCGGTGCGGCAAGCGGACACATCGGCAGAGTCGGTACCGGTATGCTGGCTGCGACAAAATATTCCTCCACTTCGATATTCAAATCCGTAACAAAGGTGAAGTCCGTCCGATCGCGGGAGACGATCTATGTCAATCAGGGCCTGTTCCACAACCAGGTCTATGCCGAAGCAGCTGACTTTGACTTTGTCCGTGACTATATCATCCGGCATTGTGTGAACGCAAAGCATGTGAGCTGACGAAACAATCGGTTTTCTGCAAAGCGATAAAGAGGTATAATTCTTTTGTAGTCATAAAGAGTTATACCTCTTTTTGAAATTGTTCAGTTCCCCTGAAGCTGACCTGTCTTAAGACAGAGAGTCTGCTTTCCGGAGGGAGAGCTTCATGCTGAAACTTAAGGCCGACTGTTCTGGCCAGGATCTGCTGATACTTGCCGATAACTGTGCTGTAAAAAGGAAAATGATATGAATGCGGAGATTTTATGCGTAGGGACCGAGATCCTTCTCGGGGATATCACCAACACGAATGCAACCTATATTTCACAGAAGCTTGCGGAAAAGGGCATCAATGTATTTCACCATACGGTGGTCGGGGATAATCCGGGACGCCTGGAAAAGGCCATTTCCGATGCGGTCCGCAGAAGTGATCTCGTGATCACCACCGGGGGCTTAGGTCCCACTTATGATGACCTTACCAAGGAGATCATTTCCGCGCATTTCTGCAGGCCGCTGCACCTTCACGGCGAATCGCTCGAGACGCTTCGTAAATACTTTGGGAAGGATCCTTCCAGGATGACCTCCAATAACTTAAAGCAGGCGGTCCTCCCGGAGGGGTGCCTCGTGATGACCAATCACAACGGCACCGCACCCGGCGTGATCCTTGAAGCGAAAGCTTCCGAGATCCCGGAGCATGTGGAGCTTCGGGATGTGGAGACTGCGATCCGGGCTGCCGTGGAAGCCGGCCCTTTGGATGCGGACGGGATCCGTCCGGTTCCGGAGGCAATTGCAGAAAGAAGCAGATCACACAGCGATCTTCGAAACGACAAAGATCCTGCGGCTGCTTTCGATATGGAAAAGGATGCTCTTGCAGCGTCTGAAAAAAAAGCATGGACATTAATACCCGAAAAGATCGCGATCCTTCTTCCCGGACCTCCGAGAGAGCTCCGCGCCATGTGGGAGGAATATGTGGATCCGTATCTCGAGAGTCTGTCCGAGGAGACCATCGTTTCCCACAGCATCAAGGTCTTCGGGATTGGTGAGAGCGCCATGGAATCCATGCTCCATGAGTATCTCATGGCGCAGCAGAATCCGACGGCAGCACCCTATGCCAAGGACGGAGAGTGCCTCCTGAGAGTGACCGCAAAGGCGCGCACGAAGGATGAGGCAGAAAAAATGCTTTTGCCCATGATCGAAGAGCTCTGCGGGAAGCTCGAAAAGTATGTTTACGGTGTGGATGTGCCGGATCTTCAGACGGCGCTGGTCCGCACGCTGAAGGAGAGGGGGCTCACAGTCTCTGCGGCAGAGAGCTTTACCGGGGGTCTGATCGCAAAGCGGATCACCGATGTATCCGGCGCTTCCTCCGTGATCGCCTACAGTGCGGTGACCTATGCCAATGAGGCAAAGCATAAATATCTCGGTGTCCGGGAGGAGACCTTAGAGCAGTATGGCGCGGTTTCCCAGTATACGGCCCGCGAGATGGCGGAGGGGATCCGCCGGGTCTCCGGCGCAGATATCGGCATTGCCACGACCGGCGTCGCAGGTCCCGATCCTTCGGAGGGCAAGGCGGTCGGAACCTGCTTTGCTGCCGTAAGCTACAGAGATCCGGGAGATGCGGATCCGTCGGAGGATATCGGCGTCAGCCAGATCTGGCCGAGGACCGACCCGCCTTTTGTATACAGGGAGGACGGATATATTACGATCGTACAGCAGCTTCACTT
>CAMNFX010000109.1 GCA_946537585.1 uncultured Lachnospiraceae bacterium | reverse complement strand
GGATGAAAAACAACCTTCTGGACACCGCAGTATTCCTTCAGAAACTTTTCCGTACACGCCTTGTACTTTTCAATCGTTTCGTGGTACCCGAAATAGATCACCTTATCAAGCTGATAGTTCATGCAGGTGATCACATTTTCGATCGGCTCACTTCCCAGAAACTCAAAATTAACGTTCATATCCGGTCCTCTCCTGTCACTCGAATCTATTTTATACCCTGCCGAAGGAAAACACAACTTGCCAAAACAGCGTCATACCGGTTCCTGTTTTACGCTCAGACCGTTTTTTCTTTTGTATTTTGATGAAAAAGCCGCATGATTGTGGTATATTTCACATATAATTTTTTGCCGCATTCATGCGTTTCCTTTTTGCCTGGAAACTTCATCCTGAACCAGGATCTCGAGGCCGGACCCGTGGAAGATTACCGCACATTCAATGAAAAACTGCATCGTGCCCTGAATGACATCGGAAGTGATGTTCTTCATTATAATGAGAACGAATTCTGGCTGTACCGTCCGGACTATGAGTTTATCGAGTACTATGCCGCACGGTACCGCATGATCAACACAGCCATTGCTCTCCCGCTTGCAAGAGGCCTGCATGACAATGTCTACCGCAAGGCCTCCGTCTCCCGGGACGATGTTTCCTACCTTCTTCCGTATATCATTCATCCCCTGGAGGTCTGCCGCCTGCTGATCGAACTCAACATTGCCCTTCCGGCAGATGAATGCGACATTCTTTTTGCCGCAGCCCTCTGTCACGACCTGATCGAGGATGTGGAGTTTGAGCACGGTGGAACCGAACTTAAGGAGCTCTACCATCTTGATCCGAGAGTCTATGAAACCGTTCTGCTCGTGACCAAGCGCAAAGACTTTACCGAAGATGAGGAGCGCCGGCATTTTGAAAATATAACAAAGAACCGGCTTGCCATGCTGGTCAAGGCTGCGGATCGGGGCAACAATGTGGAGGACCTCTATAACCGCAGCTCCTGGAAGGTGCATGAATATGTCGGAGAAACAAAAAAGTATTTCTTCCCCATGCTCGAATATGCGGCGGCAAACTACAAGGATATCTCCTCCTCTATCAGCATCCTGCGTGACAAGATCTACACTCTGACCGTCGCGGCAGAATTCCTTGTCGACCGCTACGATCAGCAGGAGAGCAAGCTGCGCAGGCGTATTGCCAAGCTGAGAGCGGAAAATGATTCTCTTCGGAAGACCTGGAACGAGCGCTGGCATCAATCAGTAGAAGAAATGTGCAGCGACTTAAGAGCGCAGACAGATCAGTAAGGGAGCTTATCGATGGACCGTACCCGGAAACTGTACAACTTTATCAGCGCATATATCGAGGAGCGGGAGCTTCCCAACTCCCGGACTGCTCTCAGGACGGCACGGGAACTGATGGAAGGCATCGTCCGGACCAGCGATGATTTCGACAGGGAGGGTGTGCTCCGGCAGTCCTTTTTTGAACACTGTCTTTCTGTCACCAAGTTCCTGATCGACCTCAATATCCCCCTTTCAAAGGATGAGCTCGATATTCTGGTCGCTGCAGGACTCTGCCACGATACGATCGCCCATGCGGGCTTTCAGCGCGGCGGTCTGGAGCTGACCGAAGACTACCATCTGGATCCGAGGATCTATGAGATCGTCCGCGTCACGACCAAGATCGGGCTTAAGACGGAGGCTGATCTTCGGCAGTTTTACAAGGAGATCCGCTATAATAAGCTCGCGGTGCTGGTTGCGATGGCAGACCGCAGCAACCTGGTGGAGAACGTCTATGCTCTTTCCATCAACGAAGCTCTGAGCTATATCCGGGAGATCCGGGACTATGCGATGCCGATGTGCGTCTATGTGCTCGAGCATTATCCGGATATTCAGCGGCCCATGCGTCTCATCGTGGATAAGATCCACAACCTCATCGATGTGACGGACATCATCTCCCGCCGGTATCAGGAAAAGGAAAATGAACTTAAAAAAGAGCTGCTCGCTCTCCGGGAAGAAAACGCGCAGCTTCGCGGAATGATCGCGGGGATCTGATGATCCCCGCTTTTTTATTTCAGGGCTTTCCTTTTACCGCCGGTATTTATTGTAAATTTTCCGATTTCATTATTGGTAAAAAAACATATAATGAATACATAAAACAGCAGACGGAAGGGTAAAGCCAATGAGCAGCATCTTCGGAGAACAGGGTGAAAAAAAGGTTGAATATCTGGAGCGGATCTATCGGGACCTTGGCGTTGCCTGTGCTGTATTTGCAGTGCTGATGGCACTTACCTACCGCAGCGGATACTTAAGCATTGCCGTCTCCGTTCTCTTTATCTATGCCGTTTTTTGGCACCTTTATCTCAGCTGGAAAAAGTCAGCTGCCTGAGGGATCGCAAGCGAAGATTCCGTGCCCCGAAAGGCGCTGCCTCCGCAGGCCAGCTCCCGTATGATACATACGTTATTCCGTCATAAAACCCATGAAGGAGGAATCCATGGAACTCTATATTTCTCAGTTGATCGAATATGCTGTACGGAAGGGATGGATCTCGGATACGGACCGCATCTGGGCAGCCAACCGCATCCTCGCCGCCTTGCACATGGACGGCTTTGGCGGTCTTGTTCCTGTTGAAAATGCGGACGTTCCGGCCAAAGATCCCGATGACGGCCCTGCTGCCGGCAGCATTGACAGCTTCCGGAACGGGCCGGCCGGACCCGGGTCAGCAGCCGTCGGCCTTCCTCCCCTGCAGGAGATCCTCGGTCATCTGTGCGACTATGCTTATGAACACGGCGTCATTGACGGCAATACCGCCGCCTACCGTGATCTTCTGGATACGGAGCTCATGGGACTCCTCATCCCGGCGCCTTCAGAGGTCATCTCCCGCTTCCGGGAAAAGTATGCGGTCTCACCGGAGGCGGCGACCGGCTGGTACTATGCGTTTTCCGGGGACACCAACTATATCCGCCGGGACCGCATCGCGAAGGATGTGCAGTGGCCGGCAGAAACAGACTACGGCACGCTCGACATTACCATCAATCTCTCCAAGCCGGAAAAGGATCCCAAAGCGATCGCCGCTGCCGCGAAGATCAAAGCCGGCGGCTATCCGAAGTGCCTGCTTTGTCCTGAAAACGAAGGCTACGCCGGACGTCTGGATCACCCTGCAAGGCAGAACCACCGCATGATCCCCATCCGGCTGAACGGCGCAGATTTCTTCCTCCAGTACAGTCCCTATGTTTACTATAACGAGCACTGCATTGTGCTGAACAGGGAACATGTTCCGATGCACATCGACGAGACGGCGTTTCGGAACCTGCTCGATTTTGTAACGGTCTTCCCGCATTACTTTATCGGTTCAAACGCGGACCTTCCCATCGTCGGCGGCAGCGTGCTGAGCCACGACCATTACCAGGGCGGGCGCTTCGAGTTCGCCATGGAGCGTGCGCCTTTAGAGGAGTACTTCACTGTTCCGGGGTTTGAAGATGTCCATGCCGGTATTGTCCGTTGGCCCATGTCGGTGATCCGTCTGCGTGCTGCAGACCGGGAACGCCTGATCCGGCTCGCCGTGCATATCCTGGAAAAGTGGCGGGCGTATGACGATCCGGCTGCGGAAATATACCACGAGACCGATGGCGAGCCCCACAGCACGATCACCCCGATCGCGCGCAGGCGCAGGTCTGCCGGCGATATGGACGTTTCCGGTGAAGCCGCGCGTGCGGCAGGGCGCATCGCCGCAGTGCCGGACAGGGCTGATTACGAGCTCGACCTGGTGCTGCGCAACAACCGGACCACGGCAGAATATCCTTTGGGCATCTTCCATCCCCATGCGGAAAAACACCATATCAAAAAGGAGAATATCGGCCTCATCGAGGTCATGGGTCTTGCCGTGCTTCCGGCCAGACTGAAAGAGGAACTGGCGGCCGTTGGCGAAGGCCTTGCCGAAGGGAAAGAACTTTCCGCCGATCCCCGGACCGCCGCTCATGCGGACTGGGCAAAGGAAGTGCAGACGCGTCACCCGGAACTCAGCTCTGCCAATGTCGACGGGATCCTGCGTCAGGAAGTCGGCAAGGTGTTCGCCTCTGTTCTGGAGGACGCAGGCGTTTTCAAGCGGACCGAAAGCGGACGTGACGCTTTCCGCCGCTTCATCGCAGCGCTGTAGATGCAAAAGTCCGGGGCCTTACGGCATTGCGTGTCACGAATCGTCCGGATAAGCTCAGCCATTTTTCAGTGCATTCAGCTGTACTCTTTGCCCCGGATGACATAGTGATCGTCTTTTTCACCAATGAAAAAGGACCGTCTCGATGTTCGAGTACGATCCTTTGTCCGCAGACGGTGGGATTCGAACCCACGTGTGGTTGCCCACAAACTGATTTCGAGTCAGCCCCGTTATGACCGCTTCGATACGTCTGCATTATGAAGTTCATGTCAGTGTCTTACATCCGCATGAACTTTTTAATTGTATGTGATATCCTGTGAAAAATCAAGTAAAACTTAAAGCCGGGTGTCTCAGCCGCGCAGTCCAAGCAGGCGGATCAGCAGCAGGTAGCTCATGGAGTAGTAGGTCACGACAGCGATCAGGTCGTTTAAAGTCGTGATCAGGGGTCCGGACGCAACTGCAGGGTCGACCTTCAGCTTGGTCAGGATCATCGGAATCGTGGTGCCAAGAAGGCTCGCCAGAGTCATGGCTGTCAGCAGCGCCACACCGACGCATCCGGATATCGCGAACGACATGGCAGGTGCCCTGCCCTTTAAGATCATGATGTATAAGCCGACCAGGATCACGGAGATCGTGGAAAGGAGCAGTCCGTTGCAGAAGCCGACACGCACCTCCTTGAAGACATGTCCCGCTTTCTGTGCGGCAGTCAGGTTTTCGTCCATCAGGACACGGATCGTGACGGCGAGGGACTGGGTGCCGGCATTACCGGACATATCCAGGATCATGGACTGGAAGAACATGATCAGGGTCAGCTGGCTGATGA
>CAMNFX010000108.1 GCA_946537585.1 uncultured Lachnospiraceae bacterium | reverse complement strand
TTTAAAGGCTTATGGCCATGCTGTAGGCCTTTAGATATAAGATCTTATATTTTTATTAGTAAAGGAGGTACTTATCATGCATGAGGGTAAACACGGCATTCTGGACGGCCTTGAGGATCTTGACGATCTTTTCGGCGGCGACGATGACGATGAAGAGGAAGAGGACGAGAAGAAGTAAATAGTCCTGTTCTGCAGCCAGACATTATGCAGTGCAGAAAGTGATAAAGCAAAAACCGGCAGGCTTCCAGCCTGCCGGTTTTTGTGAAGACTGTTCAATTGTTCAAACTAACAGAAACCAGACGGGATTTTTGTGCTTTTTAACGAAAATGTTGTTAGACATGGCTAATTTGTTGTAAAACTTTGACACTTCACAACGAAAATGATATATTAATATCAACTTTTTGCACTGCATGCGGACCTGACCGGATCCGCATGGGTACTATCGCCGGTCACTTGAAGAGGGAGAGTTACAGCCCTCTTTCATGTGGCGGCAGCAGACTGTACATACAGCTCTGTGGAACAGTAGTCCTCTATTGTCCCGCAGAGCTTTTTGTTTATTCTTTTATTATTTTAAAGGAGGTAACTTATGAAAAAACTCATGGCGATGTTCTTGGCAGCTACCATGGCGGCAAGTCTTGCAGCCTGCGGCGGGTCATCGACAGCAACTACTACAGCGGCTCCTGCAGCTCCGGCTGAGACTCAGGCAGCGGCAGCTGGTGAGACTGAAGCCGCGGCACCTGCAGCGGCGGAGGCAGCAGCTCCGGCTACTGCCGGCGGTATCTTCCATTCTGTAGAAGCGTTCCCGTATGCTTCCCTGGATCCGCATAAGGACTACCAGTCCTGGCATACACAGTTCTACGGCATCAGCGAGACACTGTTCAAGATCACCGATGATCTGTCCATTGAGCCGTGGCTTGCGGAAGGAATGGAAGTTGCTGACAATGTTGCAACCATTACCTTAAAGGATGGTGTCTGCTTCTCCAACGGCAATCCGCTGACTGCTGATATGGTTAAGAGAAACCTTGAGAGACTTGGTACCGAGTGCTCCAGATATGCTTACATGCTTGACTGGACCATGGAAGCTACCGATGACAAGACTCTTGTGATCACCACCGAGAAGGCTTATCCGGCCCTGATCAATGACCTTGCTACCGCTGAGACCGGTATCGTTGACCTTGACAGCACTACCGACTTTGATAAGGATCCCATCTGCACCGGTCCTTTCAAGGTAAAGGAGTTCATTCCGGAAGGCGATGTCACTGTAGAGCGTAACGAGAATTACTGGGGCGGCCCGGTCAACCTTGACGGCGCTGTATTCTACAAGATGGGCGATGAGGAGTCCAAGCTTCTGGCTATGCAGAACGGCGAGATCGACGGCTATGTAGATATCGCAGCATCCTCCGCGGAAATCTACGGAACAGATCCTGACAGCTATGATCTGTACACTGTACCGACCCAGAGACGTGTTTATGCATACTTGAATTCTGCACAGCTTCCTGACAGTGTCCGCGAGGCGATCGTACTGGCAGTCGACAGAGATCAGGTTGCTGCTTACATGAACGGACTGATCTCCCCGGCTACCGGTGCATACAGCCCGGATACGCCTTACGGTAAGGTGCAGCAGCCCATGTGGGATGTCGCAAAGGCAAAGGAAGTCCTCGAAGCAGACGGCTATACCATGGGAGCAAGCGGCATCTATGAGAAGGACGGCAAGCCCCTCAACATTATTCTTTCCTGCTATGCAAAGCGTTCTGTTGATACTGTAGCACTTCTTATGCAGGAGCAGCTGAAGGCAGCCGGCATCGGCATCGAACTGAAGGTCGAGGAAGATCCGGACGGCACCTACATGAGCACGCATGATTATCAGATGGCAATGTACGTTTCCATTACAGACAAGACCGGTGATCCGATGAACTTCCTCGAAGGCACTGTCAAGAGCGGCGTTTATATGGAAGTCGCCGGTTTCGGCAATGCAGAGACGGATGCAATGATCGAGGAAGTACGTTATGAGACCGATCCTGCAAAGAGAGCGGAGATCACCAACGAGATCATGCAGAAATTGTATGATTCCCATGACATGCTGTTCATCGGTACCTACAATAAGAATTCGGTCCTGAAGGCAGGAGCTAAAGGACTTGGCGTTACCAACCCGATGGGCTTCTACGGAATTGATGCCAACACTTCCCTGTAATTGCTTCAGTGATACAGGAAACCTGATCCATGACCTGATGAATCTGATATCCCGGGCGGCATGATCGCCGCCCGGGCATTCTTCCACAAACAGGGGTGATACAGTGCTTAGATTTACTATCCGACGCTTAATTAATTTAATACCCGTGCTTCTGATCCTGACATTTATAGTTTTCAGTCTTATGTATCTGACGCCTGGCGATCCGGCCCTGATGAAGCTGACCTCTCAGGGAACGGCAGTTACGGACGAACTGCTGGAGATCGAACGGGAGAAAATGGGGCTGAATCAGCCGTTCATGGTGCGTTACGGCACCTGGGTCATGAATATTCTGCACGGTGATTTCGGTCTGACCTATTCTGATGGTCTGCCTGTACTTCCCAAACTGCTTAAGGGATTAAAGTATACAGCGATCCTTTGTGTTGCGGCTACTGTATTTTCAGTGGTCGTGGCGATTCCGCTCGGTATTGCGACAGCCATCAAAAAGGATACCATATTCGACAACATTGTACGTATTCTTACCTTCACGGGCAACTCTATGCCTAATTTTCTGATCTCCCTTTTACTGATGTACTTATTCTGTATTAAGGCAAGGCTGTTCCCGGTCATCGCTAAGGAAAGTGTATCCGGACTTTTTCTGCCTACTCTTGCCACTTCGATCCCAATGATCTCCAAGTTTGCAAGACAGACCAGAGCCGACGTTCTTGGACAGCTGGGTGAGGAATATGTTATCGGCATGCATGCCAGAGGCGTAAAAGAGCGCGTGATCCTGTACCGGAACGTTCTGCATAACGCACTCGGCGCGATCATTACCATCGTTGCGCTGCAGATCCGTACTCTGATGGGCGGCCAGATCGTTGTCGAGACGATCTTCCGCTGGCCGGGTGTCGGCTCGCTGATTATGAACTCCATCAAGGCCAGGGATTTTCCCGTAGTGCAGGGTGCGGTTCTGATCCTGGCTACGATTCAGGTCCTTATTAACCTTCTGACGGATCTCAGCTATTGCCTGATTGACCATAGAATTGAATTGGAGTAAGGGAGTGAAGTGTGATGAGTAAAAGTGAAGTTAAAAAGCTGAGCAGACGCCAGTTAAAGAAACAGAAACTTCAGCGCAGGACACTGATCCTCACCGCGATCGTGGCAGTTCTTCTGCTGATCAGCCTTGCTGCTCCCCTTCTGATGACGCATGATCCCTACGCTACTGACCCGCTTCATATGAAGGAAGCGCCGTCCGCACTGCACTTTTTCGGCACGGACTACCTGGGACGTGATGTTTTTTCAAGAGTGCTGCTGGGTGCCCGTACTTCTATTTTTGCAACACTGCTGCTGGTCGTGATCTCATTTATCATCGGCTCTGTGATCGGCATCATCTGCGGCTACTATGGAGGATGGGTAGATAACATTTTAATGCGTATCACAGATATTCTGCTTTCCTTGCCGCAGCTGGTCCTGGCGATCGCCGTTGCCGGCATCATGGGCGGCGGCCTGAGGAATGCCTTGATCGCGATCGGCGTCACGAGCTGGACGTCGTACGCCAGACTGGCACGAAGTCATGCCATGCGTATCAAACAGCTGCCATACATTGATTCTGTCCGTATGACCGGATGCAGCGATATCCATATCCTCTGGAAACATGTATTTCCGAACCTGATCGGATCCATGCTGGTCAATGCCACGCTGGAGATCGGCACCACCATGCTGAGCATCGCGGGACTTTCTTTCCTGGGTCTCGGAGTGGTTCCGCCGGAGGCGGAGTGGGGTTCCATGGTATCGGAAGGCAGAGCATATCTGCAGCTGGCGCCCTGGACCGTATTCGCGCCGGCGCTTGCCATCATGATCTCGGTCATGATCTTCAATTACTTTGGTGAAAGCGTATGTGACCTTGCCAATATCAATGAGGTGTGATTATGGATGAAAAATACTTACTGGAAATCAACAACCTCACAGTCACCTATGGTGAGTTCAAGATCATTACGGAAGTTTCCTTCAAAGTCAGACCCGGCGAGATCGTCTGTATTGCAGGCGAGTCGGGCTGCGGCAAGTCTACCCTGATCAAGGCTGTTCTCGGCCTAAAGCAGCTGGGAGCACAGGTAACGGAAGGTTCCGTCATTCTTGACGGCAGGGATATCACCCACCTTGGCGTAGAAGAACGCCGCCAGATCCTGGGTACGCAGATCGGATATGTTCCTCAGAACACCCGCGGATCCTTCAATAACATCCGTTCCTATGACATTCAGTATAAGGAGACCATGAACAGCCACGGCCTTCCGTTTGTACGTGGGGATGCAATTAAAATGTTCAAGCGGCTGAACTTCCCGGATACTGACCGGCTTTTAAAGTATCAGCCCTGGGAAATGTCCGGAGGAATGAATCAGCGTATGGCGATTGCCCTTGCCGTGCTGCAGGGACCGAAGCTGATGCTGGCGGATGAGGCAACATCGGTTCTGGACGTTACCTCCCAGAAAGAAGTTATTGAGGAGCTGGCGCAGCTTCGTGACGAGCTTGGCTGGTCCATCCTGTTCATCACCCACAACCTGGGTGTTGCTTCTCATATCGCAGACCGGCTGGGTGTCATGTATGCCGGCCGTATGGTGGAATACGGAGATATCCGGAAGGTTCTCGATGATCCGATCCATCCATATACCAGAAATCTCCTGGCTGCGATTCCGGGCAAGGATCGTAAGATGCCGGTGGGACTGGAAGGAAGACCGCCGCTCGACGGCGCCGAGTGGGAAGGCTGCAATTTTGTTCCGCGCTGCAAGTACGCATGCAA
>CAMNFX010000107.1 GCA_946537585.1 uncultured Lachnospiraceae bacterium | reverse complement strand
TTACTTTGCCCAGTGAAGCTTTGAAACATCAAGAACGTAGAGCGGATAGAAGGTCAGTCCCTCCAGGCCCTTGCGGACCACGACCAGGTCTGCCATATCCTGAATGTAGACATTGGCAGCGTTCTCGGTCAGGTTCTTTTCCATCTCGCGGAAGACCCTGGTCTGCTCTGCATCGTCAGAGGTAGACAGCGCTTTCTCATAAAGCGCATCATAATCCGCGTTGTTATAATTGATGAAGTTGTTGCCGGCATCAGAGACAAAGCGCTTCAGCATCGCGCTTGCGGTCATCTCGCTGGCATCTACGCCGACGAGGGTGCTCTGGAACTTTCTTCCGCCGTAGACATCACTCAGCCAGCTCGCCCATTCCACAGGCTGGATCGTTGCGTTGACGCCGATGCTTTTCAGCTGCTCAGCGATCACCTGTGCGGTGTCCATGTGCGGCTGATAGTTGGAAGGAACCGTGATGGTCATATCAAATCCGTTGGGATACCCGGCTTCTGCCAGCAGCTCCTTCGCCTTTGCAGTATCTGCAGTATAGTAGTCGGTAAGGCTCTCATCGAAGTACTTTCCGAAGGCGGGATACATAGAGGAGCCCAGCGGCACGCCATAGCCGTCAAACGCCAT
Source organism: uncultured Lachnospiraceae bacterium (assembly GCA_946537585.1). Lineage (GTDB taxonomy): Bacteria > Bacillota > Clostridia > Lachnospirales > Lachnospiraceae > Avilachnospira. The sequence continues at coordinate 4,386 of CAMNFX010000107.1, read as the reverse complement.
ATCGATCACGCCCTGCTTATCTACCGCATAGCAGAGGGCCTGGCGGACACGGACATCATCAAAGGGCTTCTCGGCATTGTTCAGGTACAGCGCCTGTACAAGGTTCATGGTGCCCTCTTCTACATTGAACTCGCTGTCCTTAAGCTGTTTGATCTGGGTGCTGGTCATATGGGAGACCACATCAAGAGCACCGCTCTGAAGACCCATGATGAGTCCCTCGGCATTCTCAATGATCTTGTAGGTCACCTTGTCGACGCCTGCCGGAGTTCCCCAGTAATCTGCAAAGCGCTCCAGAACGATGGAGTCCTGCGCCTTGCGGGACACGAACTTGAACGGGCCGGTACCGACCGGTGCGGTATCCTGCTTGTCATAATCCGCCGGAAGGATCGCAAGCGTAAGATAAGAAAGGAACTCATTGTTGGGTTCGCTCAAAGTAATATGAAGTTTATTGTCTTCGGAAGTGATTTCGGAAATGGAGGTAAGGGCCGGAACCAGCGCCTCGCCTTCGGAAGCATCGGCATTTCTCTGGATGGACCAGATGACATCGTCCATCGTGACCGGGTTTCCGTTGTGGAACTTAATGCCCTCACGCAGCGTAAAGGTATACTCCAGTCCGTCGTCGGAAACTGCCACATCTGACGCAACTGCCGGGATCAGATTTCCGTCCGGGTCCGGCTTTACCAGGCCCTCAAATACATTGAACATCACCTCTCTGGTGCCTGCCGCCACCGTCAGATGGGGATCCAGGCTCTCGTCGAGGTCCTGCGCAATGCCGACTGCGATCTCGTTGGATGCTGCGCGTCCGGTCTCCTGCGTTGCCGGTGCTGCTGCTTCAGATGCAGCGCTTGATGCGGGTGCTTCGGTCGGTGCCGCGGATGCAGCGGTGGTCTCTGCAGCTTTGTTTTTGCCGCAGCCGCTCAGAGCCAGTGCCGTCATACCCATTGCCAGGAGGCCTGCCAGAATTCTTTTTTTCATATTCAATTCTCCTTTCATCACTGCCCTTTTGCAGGGTCAATGTGCGGTCCTTTTGGACCATGAACATTTTAAACGATACGGCCTCAAACGACAATAAGCGCCATGTATTTTTTTCAATATCTTTATAATCGCTTTATAAATTTTTATCATGTCTATTGATTTTTTTAATTCCGCGATGTATAGTATGCCGCGTAAATAAATTCCGATGATGCATTAAGGACCGGAGCCGGCAGATCAGCCAGCATCCTGAACTGAATGCGGAGGAAACTCTGGAGAACTCATTAAGTTGAGTGCCGAAGGTGTAAGGCAGGTCTTCCGAAGGCTGAACCAATGCTTTGGATCAGATCCCGCCGAATCTCTCAGGCAAAAGGACAGAGCAGGCATAGAGCGTTTTCATTTTGCCTGACTGGGTTTTCCGGAGCTGCTTTTCAAAGCAGTTCTTTTTTGTTTTAAGAAAGGGGAAAAGAAAATGCTTTCTGTAGTTCAAACCATCAATGCCTATCTTTCAGACTATGTTCTCGTGATCCTTCTGATCGCAGTAGGCCTCTGGTACTCGATCAAGACCCGTTTTGTGCAGGTCCGCTGCTTCGGAGAGGGCATGCGCAGTGTATTCGGCAATATCCGTCTCATCGGCCACAAGTCCGACACCCACATGAGTTCTTTCCAGGCGCTTGCCACTGCGATCGCCGCACAGGTAGGAACCGGCAACATCGTCGGCGCAAGCGGCGCGATCCTGACCGGCGGTCCCGGAGCCATCTTCTGGATGTGGATCATTGCCTTTTTCGGTATGGCAACCATCTATGCCGAGGCAACACTCGCCCAGGAGACCCGTGTCCGGGATGAAAACGGCGTGATCCACGGCGGTCCTGTCTATTACATCACAACTGCCTTCAAGGGAAGCTTCGGAAAGTTCCTGGCAGGCTTCTTCGCGATCGCGATCATCCTTGCTCTCGGCTTCTTCGGCTGCATGGTACAGTCCAACTCCATCGGCTCTACCTTCCAGACGGCTTTCGGCATTCCGCCCTTTGTAACCGGTATCATCCTGGTGATCATCTGCGCCTTTATCTTCCTCGGCGGCATCAGCCGTCTTGCCTCCGTTACCGAAAAGATCGTGCCTGTCATGGCGTGCATCTTCCTGGTGGGCGGCCTTATTGTTCTGATCGCGCGTATTGCCTATCTTCCGGCTACCATCGGCATGATCTTCCGCTACGCTTTCCAGCCGCAGGCAATCATCGGAGGCGGTGTCGGTTCCGCCATCAAGATCGCGATCAGCCAGGGTGCAAAGCGAGGCCTGTTCTCCAACGAAGCCGGCATGGGCTCCACTCCTCACGCACACGCACTTGCAAATGTTGACTGCCCGCATGACCAGGGTGTGGTTGCCATGATCGGCGTATTTGTTGACACCTTTGTGGTTCTCACTCTCAATGCACTTGTTATCATTTCCACCCTGTACACAAAGGACGGTATCCTTAACTCCGGCGTGATCCCGGAGGGCATCGGCAAGGCCAACCTTGCGCAGACCGCCTTCGGCACGGTCTTCGGCGAGAAGGCCGGCGCAGTCTTTGTCGCAATCTGCCTCTTCTTCTTTGCCTTCTCCACGATCTTAAGCTGGAACCTGTTCGGCAAGATCAACATGAAGTATATGTTCGGCCAGAAGAGCCTGGTCATCTATGCCGTGATCGCGCTTGTCTTCATTTTCCTCGGAACTCTGGCTTCCAATGATCTTGTCTGGGAGCTTTCCGATATGTTCAACCAGCTGATGGTCCTTCCCAACGCGATCGCAATGTTTGCGCTGACCGGCATGGTCGTGGAATCCGTCAACCGAAGCGCAAAATGAGTGCAGGGATAAGCCGCCTGCATCACAGTCAGGGGCAAAATACATTTTGACCCTTATCTCATAAGCATTTCAGATACTTGCAAAAAGCTCCCGCAGCACAGTCCAAAAGACTGCTGCAGGAGCTTTTACAGTTCTGGGGATTTTGCACGCATACATTCAGCTGATGAAACAACCCCATTTTGAATTTTTGTACAGGGAAGCTGCGATTCATTTCACCGGTAAAGCCGGAAGATCTCAGCTTATTGCTTACGCCTTGTCGGGATCCTCTCCGCAGGCTACGGCGTACTTTTTCAGCAGATCTTTCTGTTCCCTGTTCAGGCTTGTCGGAACCTGGACCATCAGTGTTACATAATGGTCGCCGCGGGCACCGCTTCTGCCCAGGACCGGAACACCCTTTCCCTTCAGCCGGACCTTGGTATCGGTCGGCGTACCGGGCTTGACCTGATACTCGACCTTGCCGTCGACAGTGTTGATATGGATCGGACCGCCGAGCGCCATCTTGGCAAAGGGAACGGCAACCGTCGAGAAGATCGTGGTGCCCTGGCGCTTGAACTTCGGATCATCCGTGATCTCCACGCCGACAAGCAGGTCTCCTCTCGGACCGCCGTTGGAGCCGGGCTCTCCGGCACCGCTGAGGCGTACCGCCTGTCCGTCATCGATACCTGCGGGGATCGATACCTTGAAGCGCTTGCGGGTCTGTACATAGCCGAGTCCCCGGCACTTCGGGCACTTCTCCTTGATCACCTTTCCGCTTCCGCCGCAGTCCGGACAGGTCGTCACAGTCTGCATCTGGCCGAAGAAAGGATTGTTCTGGGTGACCGTGATCTTGCCGCGGCCGCCGCAGCGGGAACAGGTCTCCGGGCTGGTTCCTTTCTTTGCGCCTGTTCCGCCGCACTCGGAGCATTCCTCCTTATAGGCGATCTCGATCTCTTTCTCACAGCCGAACACAGCCTCCGAAAAGCTGATCCTGAGCATGGTTCGCACATCCGCGCCGCGCCGTGCCTGGGTGCTGCTGCCATATCCGTAGCTGCGTCCCCCGAAGCTGCCGAAGCCGCCTCCAAAGCCTGAGCCGAACAGCCCTTCAAACAGATCGGAGAAGTCCATGCCGCCAAAGTCAAAGCCTCCGAAACCGGAAGCCTGGCCGGCTGCGGAATTGGCATCGAATGCAGCATGGCCGTAACGGTCATATGCGGCACGCTTGTCCGGATCAGACAAAACAGTGTATGCCTCTCCCACTTCCTTGAACTTTTCTTCCGCTGTCTTATCCCCCGGATTGGCATCCGGATGATACTTTTTCGCCAGCTGACGATATGCTTTTTTGATCGCGGCCTCATCAGCGTTTTTGTCTACGCCGAGGACCTCATAATAATCTCTTTTTTCAGCCATTGTAATTGTCTTTCTTTACACACCGCATGGCGAAGCAGACGCTTCGCCACCGGTATATTGATCTGATATTTCGTGGCCCCTCCCTCGGAGCTACTTATGAGGGAATGCTTCGCATTCCTCTGAATACGCTCGCCGCTTGGCCTCCAGGGAACCTTCCCGCAAGCGGGCCCCTCCCTCGGAGCTACTTA
>CAMNFX010000106.1 GCA_946537585.1 uncultured Lachnospiraceae bacterium | reverse complement strand
TCTCCGCCGCCGTCAGATCCATCTCATCCATCTCGACCTTCACACTGATGTGATTCTTCGCCTCAGAAAGTTTGGACAATAAACATACCGTCTCGATGTGAACAGTGTGGGGGAACATGTCACAGGGACGGACCCGCTTCAGCTCATAGCCGTGATCGCAGAGATAGCGAAGATCACGGGCAAGTGTAGCGGGGTCGCAGGAAACGTAAACGATGCGGGACGGCCGGATGGCTGCCATCGTTTCGAGGCAGCGCATGTCGCAGCCCTTTCTCGGAGGATCCACGACGATCACATCGACCTGTGATCGTTCAGCCTGACCATGCACACCCTGCTGCTTCCCGGCAGAGCCGTCCGCATTCCCTGCCTTTTGGGCAGAACTCACAGTACCTGCCTCCATCCGTCCTTCATACCAGGCCGGCAGGACTTCTTCCGCACGGCCCACATAAAATTCTGCATTATCGATGTTGTTTAAGGCTGCATTTTCCTTTGCGTTTTCGATTGCAGCCGGAATAATCTCTACTCCATAAACCTTTTTCGCATGCCGCGCAAGAAAGAGGGAAATGGTGCCGACACCGCAGTACAGATCCCAGACGGTCTCGGTGCCGGTAAGGCCGGCAAATTCCAGGGCCGTACTGTACAGGCGTTCCATCTGTACAGGATTCACCTGGAAGAAGGACAGCGGCGAGATCCTGAACCTGACGGGCGGCAGATCCTTCGCGGGTCCTGCCCCAATCTCGCAGATCTCATCCTCGATATATCCGGGTCCCTTCACGCCGACCAGCCGGGTGCCCATGATTACATTGGTGCGTTCTTTGTTAATGCAGAGCGTAAAGGAGCGAAGCGCGGGAAATGCCGACTGCAGCCGTTCCCCAAGTACTTCCGCTTTCCGAAGGCTGTCCGCATTGATCACCAGCGATACCATCAGCTCTCCCGTTCGGCGTCCCTCACGGATCAGCACATGCCGCACAATGCCGCGATGGGCCGTTTCATCATAAGGCTCAATGCGGTACTCCTCCATGAATTCGAGGACGATCTTAAGGATCGCGGCATTCTTCCTGGCTCCGAGCATACAGTCACTGCAGGAAATGATCGAATGAGTCCGTCCGGCGTAAAAACCTGCGATCAGCTTCCCGTCCCGGTCCCTTCCGACAGGGTATACGGCCTTGTTCCGGTAACGCCAGGGATCTTCCATACCGATGATCGGCTCGAAGCTGATCAGACCGCAGGACGGTCTGTCGGGTTCTGAAGGGTGTCGCTCCTCTGCTGCAGTCTCTCTGACAGGAGAGGAGCATGAGACCTCTGCATTTTCCTGATGGAAGCACTCCTTTTCGGACATGACAAAGCTGTCCGGATGAAAGCCTCCGATGCGTACAAGATCATTCAGGACCTTGTTTTCCTTAAATGAAAGCTGGGCTGCGTAGTCTGTCTGCTGGATCTGGCAGCCGCCGCAGCGTCTTGCTTCCAGGCAGCGTGGCTCCACCCGGTCAGCTGAAGGTTCAAGGATCCGCACGAGCCTTGCAAAGCCATAATTTTTCTTGATCTTCATCGCAGACGCGATCACACGGTCCCCGATCATGGTATCCTTCACAAACCAGATAAAGCCGGTCCCGTTTTCCGCAGGACCGGCTTCAGAGGTTCTGCCGATCCCGGCGCCGTCATCGCTAAGATCGGTGATCATCAGTTCAAATTCATCATTTTTATTCATAGACAATTATACTTTCAGAAAGGGTCTCTTTTATCTCTCCCCTGCGGTGAGCAGAAAGCTGATATCCCGGTATTCTCCGTCCGCGGAGCCCCGGCGCACTGCGATGGATACGGTTTCGTCAGGACGAAGCGCACGTACAGCCTCCTCATAAGAAAAGGCGTCGCTGATCTTCGCATCGTTCACGACCGTGACGATATCTCCGCGCTTGATACCGGCATTGTACGCCGGACTGTCGGTATAGACATTGGTGATATACATTCCGTACGGTATGTTATTGGACAGCATCTCGTCGCTCACTGCAAAGCCTTCGAGTCCGATGTATGCCTCCTTTTCTCCCGCTTCCAGCCGGTCAATGATGTTTTTGACAGATCCGACGGTCACGATCCTGGCAAGATCAGCATCAAAGCTGCCCTTTTTGCTCTGCTCTCCGGCGATCCCGAGAAGCTCCCCGTCCCGGTTTACGATGAAGCTGCCCTTCTCAGGATTGATCCGAAGATCCGCATAAAGGACTCTCTGGGACATATCCAGTGCCGGTTCCGTCTCACTGACATAACCGATGCTTCCGAATGCACAGGAGCCGACCACCCCGAGCGGCGCTCCGATCGCAATGACCGGGTCCCCCACTTCGGCGGCATAGCTGTCGGACATCGTGATCTCCCGGATCGTGGAAAGCCACTCCACATCCGCGTCTTCACCGTAGGGTACGGCCAGAACCGCAAGATCATCCCTTACGGAAAGCTGTTTCACATAGGCATCTTCTGTTGTTCCATCCTGGAAGGTGATCCGGAGCATTTCCGATTCTGTGGGCCGTCCGGTCGTAAGGATCAGGATCTCCTGCTCCGTCATATCCAGGATGATTCCGGCATACGGCTGGGTACTTTCTGCAGGACTCTCGAACCAGGTCTGACCGGTAGTGATCGCGTTCACTGTCACAACAAAGGGCTTCGTGATCTCAAAGACCCTTTTCTGCATCGCGATTATTACATCCGCAGTATCCGGTATCTTTGTGCCGGAAGTCTCGGATGTGTCTTCCGGCTCCGTATCTTCAGCCTCACCGTTTTCTTTTGTTTCTGTCTCGTCCGCGGAGGCTGTTGATTCCCTGATCCCGTCATCATCTTCCGGCAGGGACGGATTCTCCGGGTCTTCGGAAAGCTCTGTCTCATCCGCATTTGAGTCGGCTGCATTCATATCCGCCGTCGAGGCAGTCTCTAAAGTCTCACTTTCTTCCGGGAGGACTGTCTCATCCTCTTTGTCCGGATGTTCTGTCCCGGTGCCTTCTTCGGACGTCTCCGATTCGGCTATGACACTCTCACTTTCCGTCGTTTGAGGCAGAGTAAGTGCTGCGGAGGAAGGCTCCGCGGGAGTATCCGTTTCCTGCATGGCGGCAGTTGCCTGGGGGGCTTTCTGCATGCGGCTGATCCTTACAAAAGCAAATGCCGCCGCACCCCCGAATAGCAAACCGCAGCACAGCGCAACCAGCAGAGACTGCAGCACGCGTCCGAACGTAAGTTTTCTTCCGACGATCTTTTCATTGATCAGTTTTTTCTTTGGTTCCTCGTCCTTCATAGCCATTGACTTCCTGCCCGCATCTTCCGATACGGCATACATATAGTCTGCAATTCGTAATGTTTCACGATAAATGTATGTTTTCAGCTGATGTAATGGTGTATAATCCTGGAGTAAAGATAAGAAAGCGCTGATTAAACCAGCACTTCCTCAATCCCTCCGGGGATGCGCACGGATCTGAAAGGAATATTGCCGATCTGCGGCACAAATCCGGCGCGGGGAAATACTTTGATCAGCATCTCTTAACAAATCATTCTATGCTTCAAGTGTAAACAAACTGTGTACAAATGCTGATGTTTCAATAAAATATGCTCCGTTCCATTTACTCAAAATTCATTCTCGGCTACATCCTCTTCGGCCTCATCGGCTTTATTACCGTTGCCATTTTTTCCCAGAAGATGACCTATGACTACCTCGTCCGGCAGAACTCTGAAAAGCTGTATGACGAGGCGATCCTGATGGCCGCGACCTATGAGGACAACAATTACTTCTTTACCGATATCAATGCCGCCGCCTCCCGTGATATCAGCATGGTGGCCAACTTTATCAACGCCAGGATCTGGGTGGCGGACCGGAGCGGCAGGATCGTACTGGACTCTGACAGCGGAAGGCTCAATGACAGCGAGATCTCCGGGTTTGATCCCGCATCCGAATCCTCCTATTACCGCATCGGCAACTATTACGGCATGTTCTCCGAAGAAATGCTCTCCGTTGAGGCCCCTATCAATTATAACTACGCCCCCATCGGTTATATCCTGATTCACTACCCGATGAGACTGGTTGTTTCTTCTACAAACGAAATTTTAAACATAGTATATCTGACAGCACTCATCATTTTCCTGCTTTCCATGATCATCCTGATCGTATTCACCTTCTATGTATACATCCCCCTCAGGGACATCACCTTTGCAGCCCGGGAGTACGCGGCCGGGCATCTCGACTACAAGATCAAGACCATCAACCGGCATGACGAGGTCAGCTATCTCGGCGACACTCTGAACTACATGGCCTCGGAGCTCGAGGACATGGAAAAATACCAGCGGGATTTCATTGCCAATGTTTCCCATGACTTCCGCTCCCCGCTGACCTCGATCAAGGGATATCTCGAAGCCATCCTCGACGGAACGATCCCGCCGGAGCTGCATGAAAAATACATACACCGGGTCATTTCGGAAACCGAAAGGCTCCGGAAGCTCACCGAAGGAATGATCTCCTTGGGCTCCATGGAGGTCAGCAAGCTCTTAAAGCGCACAAACTTTGACATCAACAGTACGATCCGCGAAGTCTGCGCAGCCAACGAAAACAACTGCCGCAGAAAGAACATCCACTTTGAACTCACCTTCGAGGATGAGGCGGAAATGGTCAATGCAGACCATGCCAAGATCCAGCAGGTGCTCTATAACCTGATCGACAACGCGATCAAGTTCTCCAACCAGGACGGGATCATCTACATCACCACCGGGATCCGCCAGCGGAAGGTCTTCATCTCCGTCAAGGACACCGGCATCGGCATCCCGAAGCAGTCCATCAAAAAGATCTGGGACCGTTTCTACAAGTCCGACCTCTCCCGCGGCAAGGACAGGACCGGAACGGGCCTCGGCTTAAGCATCGTCCGCGAGATCATCCAGGCACACGGCGAGACCATCGACGTCGTCTCTACCGAGGGAGCCGGCGCGGAATTCACCTTCACGCTGCCTGCGGCTGAATGAGTTTTACCAGAAGAAGACCCTCTGAAGCCATTTTCAGAGGGCCTTTTTATGAACCTGAGTCATTTAAACTGTATATACAGAAAGAGGATGCTCTGAAAACAATCTGCAGGAGCCGT
>CAMNFX010000105.1 GCA_946537585.1 uncultured Lachnospiraceae bacterium | reverse complement strand
ACTGGGATGCCAAGGACGCGGAGCTGAACGCGGGAAGCTGCGACTGCATCTGGTCCGGATTCACAGTCAACGGACGTGAGGATGATTACCTCTGGAGCAAGCCATATTCCGACAATACGCAGCTGATCATGGTCAAGGAAGATTCCGGCATCGAGACCCTTGCGGATCTTGCCGGCAAGGCTGTCGGCGTACAGACCTCTACCTCTGCCTACGACCTGCTCAACGACGAAGAAGGCCAGGCGGAGCTTTGCAAGACCTTCGGCTCTCTCGAGGTTTATGAGACCTATACCATTGCGTTCAATGACCTGAAGGCAGGCGCGATCGATGCGATCGCGATCGATGTCACCAGCGGCAACTACCTGATGAGCGGCGAGACCGGCTACAAGTTCCTCGATGAGGAGCTGGGCAGCGAGCAGTACGCGATCGGCTTCCGCAAGGGCGACACCGAGCTTTGCGACAAGATCAATGCCGCACTCGATGCTCTGGTTGCGGACGGCACCTATGATGCCATCGGCAAGAAGTATCCGGAGATTTATGACTATCTCTGCCTGAAGTGATTTAAGCAGATATACCATGAGACTTACGGCCGTGCTGCCGGAACATGATCTTCCGCTGCACGGCCGTTTCCTGTAAAATGGTGAAACAGTTTGCCACGGTTTCCCCGGTTACAATACATTAATCAACGTGAGGGTGAACGATGACCTTATCTACCATGTTATCAACGATGGCTGCCGGCATGCTCAGGACCTGCGGCATTTTCCTGCTGACGCTTGTCGGCTCCCTGCCGCTCGGCATGATCGTGGCGCTTCTCCGGAAGTCCCGTTTTTCTGTGGTGCGGCTCCTGATCCGGGCCTATATTTCCGTGATCCGCGGCACACCGCTGATGCTGCAGCTTCTGGTCTGGTATTTCGGCCCGTATTATCTTTTCGGCTGGTCGATCCGCGGCTGGCGCTTTCCGGCACTGATCATCGGCTTCGTATTAAACTACGCAGCCTATTTTGCGGAGATCTACCGCGGCGGCATCGAGTCGATCCCTGTCGGACAGTATGAGGCCTGCGAGGTCTTAGGATATTCCAAATCCCAGACCTTCATGAGGATCATCCTTCCCCAGGTCATCAAGAGGATCATGCCGTCCGTGACCAACGAGGTCATCACCCTGGTAAAGGATACTTCACTTGCCTTTACCCTGGCATATCAGGAGGTCTTCTCCCTTGCCAAGCAGATCTCGGCTTCCCAGACTTCCTTTGCGCCGTTTGTCATCGCGGGCGTCTTCTATTTTATCGCCAACTATGCTGTGGCGTTTGCGATGGAGCGGATCGAAAAGGCACTGGATTATTACAGATAAGGGAGGCTTTCCATGATCATAGAAATGAAAAATATCCGGAAGGAATTCGACGGGCTTGAGGTCTTAAAGGATATCAGCTTCGGCGTGGATAACGGCGAGGTAGTCAGTATTATCGGCCCTTCGGGATCCGGTAAATCCACGCTGCTTCGCTGCGCGACCTTCCTTGAAACGATCGACGGCGGAGAGATCGTCTACATGGGTGAAAAAGCCGCGCATACCGATGAAAGCGGCAGGGCGGTCTATGTCCATCCGAAGGAGCTCAGACGCTTCAGAAGCTACTGCGGACTCGTATTCCAGCAGTTCAATCTCTTTCCGCATTACAGTGTTCTGAAGAACCTGACGGACGCCCCGATCGAGGTTCAGCACAGGAGCCGCGAGGAGGCGGAAGCCACGGCGATGGAGCTGCTCGGAAAGATGGGCATTGCGGACAAGGCAAAGGCATACCCGTATCAGCTTTCCGGAGGACAGCAGCAGCGTGTGGCGATCGCCCGCGCGCTGGCGATGAAGCCGCAGATCCTCTTCTTCGATGAGCCTACGTCAGCGCTTGATCCGGAGCTCACCGGTGAAGTACTGAAGGTTATCCGCCAGCTTGCGGAGGAGAAGATGACCATGGTCGTCGTGACCCATGAGATGCCCTTTGCGAAGGCGGTCAGCAACCGCGTGATCTTTATGGACGGCGGTGTGATCGTGGAGCAGGGCGATCCAAGGGAAGTCTTTGAAAATCCCAGGGAGGAAAGAACGAAACAGTTTCTCCGTGTCTTTGAGCGATAAGGACGCCGGGAAACAGATCTTAATCAGAAAGTAATGAACGAACAGAAAAAAGAACTGTTTCCATACAGATACAGTATTATGGACCCGACCGGAAATATCACCGCACTGGTGGAATCAGGCGTGGAGATCCGCCGGCAGCCCGAGGCTGCCGGTGAATTGATGCGGCTGCACCCTGAGGTGGAGCAGGTCGGGTTTGTCTGCTTTCATGAAGAACCCGGAGCAGATATACAGGGTGAGCTGCGCATGGCAGGAGGAGAATTCTGCGGAAACGCCTCCATGAGCGCGGCGGCCCTGTTTGCTTTGCATAAAGAGGGCTGCTTTGGGGACAGAGTCCGAGCCGCCGGGACGGACCTTATGAAGGTCCTCCTTCGCGTATCCGGGGCAGCCGATCCGGTTGCAATAAAGCTCAGACGAGATGCCGAAGGATTTACGGGCGAGGTGAAAATGCCCCCGGCCCTCAGGATCGAAGAGTATACATTTGAGCAGGAAGGAACCCTTGGCGTTTTGCCGCTGGTCAGGATGGAAGGGATCTCCCACATCGTGATCCGGCCGGATTCGGCGTTTGCAGCGCTGGCTCTGCAAAAAGAGCGTGCGGAAGAGGCTGTGCGTAAATGGTGCGCGGAGCTTGAAACGGACGGACTCGGGCTGATGTTTCTTAAAGGCAGCGGCGGAGCGTATGAAATGATGCCCTTAGTCTATGTTCCCGGAAGCGGCACGGTCTTCTGGGAGCACTCCTGCGCATCCGGCAGCAGCGCTGTCGGCATGTATCTGGCAGGGCTTGCCAACGAACCGGTCAGTATCTCTCTTAAGGAACCGGGCGGATCCTTAACTGTAAACAGTGACCCGGTATCGGGGGAGACTTCCATTACCGGGCATGTACGGCTCATTGAAAAGTACAGTCCGGATGAGCCGGGCGCTCTGCGCTGACACCCGGAACCCGGAGTTAAATGTCCGAACGGGGGTGTTTTTTTCGCTGCAGTCAGTTATAATAGACACTGGCTGTGTATATCCCGAAGCCTGAAATACTCTGTTCAGCACCCAAGCCTGAGAATGCCGGGCATTCTCAGGCTGAAGTCGGTCAGAGGCGCTTCGCGCCTTGTCCGCCCCTGTCATCCATGCGCTTTCATCTGAAAAGCGTGCTTTTCAGATGAATCTGTCTGTATTCCGGGGGTGCTGAACAGTAACGAATAAAGAAATAACGGTGACGAATGAAATTATATATCATGCGGCACTCTGAGACCGACTGGAACCATCAGCATAGGATCCAGGGGCAGACAGATGTGCACCTTAATCTGAACGGCATGAAGATCGCTGCCATGGCGGGTGACGGGATGAAGGATATCCCGATCGATGTCTGCTATTCGAGCCCCCTCATGCGCGCCCAGGAAACGGCGGCGCTTGTTGTTGCAAGAAACCCTCATTTTGTGGAAAGCGGTTCCCGCATTATTCTGGATGACCGCCTGCTGGAGATCTCCTTTGGTGTATGGGAGGGCAGGGACGGTTCCGATTCGGCCATGGGAATAGACCGGGAACAGTTTCGCGAGTTTTTTACCAATCTTTCCTCCGATTTCTGTCCGGAGGGAGCCGAGCGGCCGATGCATGTGATCGAAAGGAGCAGCCGGTTTCTGGATGAACTGATTTCCCGTGAGGATCTTAAGGACAGGAACGTGCTCATCGTATCCCACGGATTTACGATCCGCTGTATGCTTTCCCGCTTCCATGAGGATCTGGAGCAGTATTTCCGAAAGTCGGATGTCCTGTATAACTGCCAGGTTGCCCTGGCCGAAACCGATGAGACCGGAAAGCTCGTTCTGAAGGAGACAGGCAAGCTGTATTATGATGCAGCGCATGCAAAAAACTACTACAGGTAAAGTGATGAAGAAATATATCTCGTGGAATGTGAACGGTCTCCGTGCCGTGATGAATAAGGGCTTTATGGATGTGTTCCTGGAGGCCGACGCAGATGCCTTCTGCCTGCAGGAGACCAAGCTGCAGAAGGGGCAGATCGAGCTTGACCTTCCGGGCTATCACCAGTACTGGGACTATGCCGAGAAAAAGGGCTATTCCGGAACGGCGATCTTTACGAAAGAGGAGCCGATCAATGTGACGCTGGGACTCCCGGATGAGGAGCACGATCATGAAGGCCGTTCGGTGTGCCTGGAGTTTGAGGATCATTACCTCCTGACCGTCTATGTGCCGAACTCCCAGAATGAGCTGCAGCGCCTTCCCTACCGTATGGAATGGGAAGATGCCTGGCGGAAATACGTGGGAGAGCTGAAGAAGAAAAAACCGGTCGTTTACTGCGGCGATCTGAATGTCGCGCACGAGGCGATCGATCTGAAAAATGATAAGACCAATCACAACAATGCCGGCTTTACGGACGAGGAACGCGCAAAGATGTCGCAGCTGCTTGCATCCGGTTTTACGGACACCTTCCGGTATCTCTACCCGGATAAGGAGGAATACAGCTGGTGGTCCTACCGGATGAATGCCCGCGCGCGGAACGCGGGGTGGCGCATCGACTACTTTATCGTATCCGATGATCTTCGCGACAGGATCAGGGAAGCGTGGATCCTGGGGGATGTCATGGGCTCGGACCACGCGCCGGTGGGACTTGTGATCGACCTGTAGGAAACAATGCCGGCGGCAAACCGGAAAGTGATCAGCGGTGGCAGACATGGAATTCGAAGAACTGATTTTTGATGACGAAATAACAGAAAACGCTGACAGTGCTGCAGAGGATACAGCGGGAGCCGGAAAGGAAGGCTCCGGGGCAGAAGAGATCCCTGCCGGGATCGCGGAAGATACCGGAGAGGATGTTCAGCCGGAGGAAACGGCCGGGGAGGATCCGGAGGACAGCACGATCACGGTAACGGAGGAACCGGAGGAACTCCTTGAAGAAGCTTCCGAAGATGCTGAGCAAAGCGAGACGAAAGCAGCCGGTCAGGAAGAGGAAGCAATTACTGTAACGGAGGAACCGGAGGAACTCCTTGAAGAAGCTTCCGAAGATGCTGAGCAAA
>CAMNFX010000104.1 GCA_946537585.1 uncultured Lachnospiraceae bacterium | reverse complement strand
GGTTTGCCTGCGAAGCATATTTCTGAGCCATAAAGCTGAATAAGCATGGAAAATCCCCCGCTTGCATTTCGCAAAGCGGGGGATCTGTGCGTTAAGCCTGTGCGTTGATGTCAGATGCCTTTTCGAGGGCGTCCACCTTGTCCTTGAAGTATTTCAGGATCTCCTGGCGGGTGACAAGGCCGATAAAGCTGTCATTGTCATCACATACGGGGACAAAATTCTGGCGGAGGGCAAGCTCGATCAGATCTTCCATGTTGGAACGGATCGAGATCGGCATGTAATCGCGCCTGCGGTCGATCTCCGTGATGCGGATGCGCTCGGCTTCCCTTAAGTCAAGATGGAACTTGTTCTTGATGCTCCACAGCAGGTCGCCTTCTGTGATGGTTCCGATATATCGGCCCTTCTTGTCAAGGATCGGAATCACGGAATAGCGCCGTGCTTCCATCTTTTCCAACGCCTGACGCAAGGTGTCGTGATCCTCGAGATAGGCACAGTCGCACTTGGGGGTCAGGTAGAATAAAACATTCATATGTGCTCCGGTTTTGACCTGCCCGGGACACTGGGCTCCGGACAGCGTTCGTATTGTTTCTTCGTTTCTATAGTAACATTTTTCAGAGAATTAATGAACCTGATTTCATGCCGTAAATTCTTAATCTTTTGTGAAATTCCCGAGCATTCTCAATCATGCACAAAAAAAACATTAAGTTTTTGTATAATATTTCATATCGATATTGCAATTTGACTAAATTTGTCGTACATTATTAGTGGATTTATGCTGAATAGTTACAAACAACTTTGTTTTCATAATCAGAGGACCGTAAAGGAGAAAAAATGATTTCTAATCAGGTCATTCAGAACACTCTGACAGAGATCGCCGACATCACAAATGTGAATGCGGCAGTCTGTGATGCTTCGGGAAAGCTGATCGGTTCGAGGGGTGAGACCGCTCCGATCGACGATAAGCTCATCGGAAGCTTTGCACACAGCCAGAGCCCCGAGCAGGAGACGGCAGATCTGCTGCTGGGCAGGATCAGCGATGACGGGGAGACCGCGTTTGTCGCAGTGGTGGATAAGGGAGCACCCAATGCCGCCATGGCGCTGAAGCTGATCGTTACGCAGACGGAGAACCTGGTCCAGGCATATAAGGAAAAGCTGGACAAGGACAGCTTCATCAAAAACCTGCTGCTCGACAACCTCCTTCAGATCGATATCTTCAATCGTGCCAAGAAGCTGCATATTGAATTCAAGCAGCCGAGGGCCGTCTTTATCGTCGAAACAAAGGGACAGGAGACCCCGGTCAATGAGATCCTTCACCAGACCTTTGCAGGACAGGCCGGCGAGTTTGTGACCGGGATCGACGAGGACATCCAGGTGGTCGTCCACGAGGTCCGGGGGACCGCGCCGCATGATGAAGAGCTTAAGGACATGGCGGACCAGATCTACGGTGTCCTGAAGGGCGCAGGCATTTCCTGCCGTGTTTCCTACGGCGCTGTGGTAGACGAGCTCAAGGATGTTTCCAAGTCCTACAAGGAAGCCAGGCTTGCCCATGATGTCGGCCTGATCTTCTATGAGGATTCGGATGTGGTCGCCTACAGCAACTTAGGCATCGGACGTCTGATCTATCAGCTTCCGATCAATCTTTGCCGCATGTTTATCAGTGAGATTTTCGGAAATCGATCCATGGATGAGTTTGACGACGAAACACTTGCTACAATTAACAAGTTTTTCGAGAATAACCTGAATGTTTCCGAGACCTCGCGCCAGCTCTTTATTCACAGAAACACGCTGGTATATCGTCTTGATAAGCTGCAGAAGACGACGGGACTCGATCTTCGGGTGTTCGATGACGCGATCACCTTCAAGATCGCGCTGATGGTTGTCAAGTATATGGACTACATGGACAGGATCGAATACTGATGATAGAGTTCAGGAATGTCAGCAAGACTTACGATACCGGAAGCCGTGCGGTCAAAAATATCAATTTAAGGATCCGGGACGGAGAGTTTGTCTTCTTCACGGGACGGTCCGGTGCGGGCAAATCCACGCTGATCAAGCTCATCACCCGTGAGCTGAAGCCCACCGAGGGAGAAATCGAGGTCAACGGATGGAATTTAAGCCGCATCCGTCAGCGGGATATCCCGAAGTACCGCAGGAGCCTCGGCGTTGTCTTCCAGGATTTCCGCCTTTTAAATGACCGTAATGTATTTGAAAATATTGCCTTTGCGCAGCGGGTGATCGGCGCGTCAAGAAGGGAGATCCGGGAAAATGTTCCCGAGATGCTCAAGCTTACGGGCCTTTCCGCGAAGTACAAAAACATGCCCTTCCAGCTGTCCGGAGGCGAACAGCAGAGGGTGGCGATCGCAAGGGCCTTGGTCAACCGCCCGTCCGTGATCCTTGCGGATGAACCGACCGGGAACCTGGATGAGAAAAACAGCCGGGAGATCATGAACCTTCTCCTGGACATCAACCGGATGGGCACGACCGTGGTCGTGATCACGCATTCCCGCGAGCTCGTGGAGTCCGTCGGGAAGAGGGTGATCGTACTGGACCGCGGAACCATTTCCGAGGACCGCGAGTCCGCGGAGGAGCGCCGGCCCATCAGCAGCTTCTTCTCGGATTACCGACCGAAGGAGCGCAGAAAGCCTGCTGAAAGGGAGGAATCTCCCGCAGAACCGGCGGCTGCCGCTGCTATGCCCGGGCCGGAAAGATTAAGGCAGCTTAAGCAGGGGACCATTCCATCGAGAGAAGACGAAGCGGAAGCGGATGCTCCCTGGGAAGAGGATGACGAATGGCTCGATGACGAGTACGAGGAAGACTGGTTCGGAAGCTCTGATGAAAAGAAGGAAGAGGGAGGCGGACCTGTATGAGTACTGTACTTTACTGCCTCAGGCAGGGCGTCTCCAATCTCAGGAGAAACCTGCTCTTTACAGCGGCCTCCGTTGCCACGATCTCGGCGTGCATCTTCCTGTTCTGCCTGTTCTTTTCGATCGTGACGAATGTGCAGCATATTGCATATCAGGCGGAGACCACCATCGGCATCACGGTCTTTTTCAATGAGTCCGCCTCGATGGAGGAAAAGGAAGCCTTCCGCAAAGCCGTGGAGGAGCACGGGGGCGTCAAGGAGATCGTCTATAAGTCCGCCGATGAGGCCTGGGAGAACTTTAAAAACGATTACTTCGGCGAGCACGCGGAGGAGCTGGCAGAGGCGTTTGCCGATGACAACCCTCTGGCCCAGAGCGACAGCTACGAGATCTTTCTTGAAAATATTGAAGACCAGGAGGCGGAGGTGCGCTTTATCCGCGGATTCGATGTGGTCAGAGAAGTCAATTACGCCAATTCGGTCGTATCCGCCCTGCGCAGCTTAAACCGCGTCATCTATGTGGTTTCCGCAGCGATCATCATGATCCTGTTCGCGATCTCGGTCTTCCTTATCAGCAATACGATCAGCCTTGCAGCGCATTTCAGAAAGCGTGAGAATGAGATCATGAAGCTGATCGGTGCCACGAACTTTATGATCCGTGCTCCCTTTGTGGTAGAGGGAACGGTCATCGGCCTCATCGGAACGCTGATCCCCCTGATACTGATCCGTGTGATCTACAGCAGGGCGGAGCTTTATGTTGCTGAGCGCGTCAGCAGTTCCGGCTCCTTAAGCGCGCTGCGTGAGGTAGCCCAGCTGATCCCGTTCGGCGAGATCTATCCGGCGATGGCACTGGCGGGTCTGATCTTAGGCGTGGGCATGGGCTTTGTGGTATCCTTCTTTACGATCCGCAAGCATCTCAAGGTATAAGCGGACAAAAGCGCAGCGCGTTCTGTCTGCGCCGGCGGTCCGCCTGCTTTGATCGAGATAAGACTTGCCATCTGAAAACCGTCCGGATCACGGCGGTGCTTAAAAGCTGCAAATTGCTTTAACCGACAGCATGCATACTATTCGGAAAAAAGAATACAGAAACAGGAAACGTATCACAGGAGCGCTCTTGGCAGCGGTCCTGTTCTGCGTGCCTTTGGCATTATCCCTGCCGGGCTCCCTCACGGCACATGCCGCGACCGGGCAGGAAGAGATCGATGCCTCCAAGCAGAAGATCAGCGACAACAAGAAGAAGATCGAAGAGATCCAGAACCAGAAATACAAGGTCGATGCAAAGATCAGGGAGCTGAACCAGCTCAAGGCCGATGCCGCGGCCTATGTGGAAAAGCTTGATCAGGAGCTGGCGGAGATCGAAGGCGAGATCGGGCGCCTTCAGGGAGAGATCGGCGAGGTCGAACAGCAGATCACCATTACGGAAGCGGAGCTTGAAGAGGCGAAGGCGGAGGAAGCACGGCAGTACTCCTCCATGAAGCTTCGGATCAAGTACATGTATGAGCACGGCAATGAAAACCTGCTGGATATCCTCTTCAGAGCCGGAAGTTTTTCGGACCTGCTGAATCAGGCAGAATATATTGAAAATGTATCCGTTTACGACCGAAATAAACTCGAGGATTATGTGACTGCCCGCGAAATGGTAGCTGCCCGCGAGGAGGAGCTTTTGAGCGAGCGGGAGCTTCTCGGGGAGGAAAAGGCCGAGATGGAAAACCGGCAGGCCTCCGTGACCGAGCTCCAGCAGGAGAAAACGAACGAGCTGGCATCCTATAACGCAAAGATCAAAGCAGCGGAGAACGAGGCTGCGGAGATGCAGGCGAACATCGCCGGCATTCAGGCAGCGATCCGTGCCGAGGAGAACAACATAGCCGCGATCGAGGCCGAGATCCGCCGTCAGGAGGAGGAGGCCCGGAAGAAGGCAGAGGCAGAGGGAAAGAAGTTTGAACCGATGACCGTCGGCAACATCAGCTTTACCTGGCCCTGTCCCGGAAGCAGCCGGATCACCTCTCATTTCGGAGACCGCGAGTCCCCCACGGAGGGCGCATCCACCAATCATAAGGGCGTTGATATCGGAGCATCCACCGGCACATCCGTTGTGGCAGCGGCAGGAGGCACCGTGGTGATCTCGCAGTATTCCGCGTCCGCGGGAAACTATATCATGATCAGTCACGGCGGCGGCGTTTATACGGTCTATATGCACCTTTCCTCCCTCGGCGTTTCCAAGGGCGCTTCGGTGAGCCGCGGCGACTACATCGGCGCAGTCGGATCCACGGGCTACTCCACGGGACCGCACCTTCATTTCGGACTCCGCATCAGCGGAGGCTACGTCAACCCGCTCAACTATGTGAGGCC
>CAMNFX010000103.1 GCA_946537585.1 uncultured Lachnospiraceae bacterium | reverse complement strand
GACTTATTACCATTTCACGGAGGACTGCATATGCTCTTCAAAGACATTACCATCATCGACAAGGATTTCAAGGCCGTAAGGCATCAGTATGTGCGCACGGAGGGAGCCTTCATCACCTACATCGGTGAGGCGGATCCGCGCACGCTCCCGGAAGCGGGTGAGATCGAGGGCGAGGAGGTCTACGACGGGAAGAATAAGGCACTCGTGCCCGGATTCTATAACGTTCACTGCCATGTGCCCATGACCATGCTCAGAGGCTATGGCGAGGGACTTCCGCTGCAGCGCTGGCTGTTTGAGAAGATCTTCCCCTTCGAGGCGAAGCTTACGCCGCAGGATATTCAGAACGGGACCCTGCTCGGCGCCCTCGAGCTGATGGCCTCCGGAAGCGCTTCCATCAGCGACATGTATTTCTCGATCAACGAGATGGCGGAGGCTTTGGACCGTGCCGGCATGAAGGCCAATATCTGCCATGGCATTTCCTCCTTGGACCTGGGGCAGGATCTTTCAAAGCTTCCGGGGTATCAGGACACGCTGCGCCTTGCGCGGGATGAACGCGCAGGCGTTTACGGCGGGATCAAAGGAAGCGGAGAGGGCAGCAGGATCAGGGCTGACATGGGTCTTCACGCCGAGTATACCTCCACGGAAGGTCTGGTCCGCCAGATCGCGAATGCCGCAAAGGAGGAAGGCTTAAGCATTCATGTGCATATTTCCGAGACACAGACCGAGCATCAGGAGTGCATGGAAAGGCATGAGGGCAGAACGCCCATCCGCTACATGGCGGACTGCGGGGTCCTGGATGTTCCTGTGCAGGCGGCGCACTGTGTTTACTTAAGTGATGAGGACGTGGAGATCATGAAGGCGCACGGAGCGGCGGCTGTTCACAACCCGTCCAGCAACCTGAAGCTGGGAAGCGGTATTGCCCCTGTCCGGGATTACCTGAAGAAGGGGCTTAAGGTCGCGATCGGAACGGACGGCGCCTCAAGCAACAATAATCTCAACATGATGGAAGAGATCCATATGGCTGCCATGATCTGCCGCGGCGTCACTAAGGATGCCAATGCCGTAAGCGCGTCGGATATCCTGAGGATGGCCTCCTTAGAGGGTGCAAGGGTGCAGGGCAGAAGAGACTGCGGAAGGATCGAGAAGAGCTGCCGTGCCGATCTCCTTGTATTTGACCTTGACAAGCCGCATCTGCAGCCGGATTTTGATACTGTGGCCAATATCGTCTTTGCCGCACAGAGCAGCGATATCGTTCTCAACATGATCGACGGGCGTGTTGTGTACCGGAACGGGGAGTTTCTGACTCTCGATAAGGAACGGGTGATCTATGACGCAAACGCCAGCTTTCAGAGGATCCTTACGGAGCTGTAAAATCCGTTTACACCTCTGTATATACATGCAGTAAGCCCTCATTTTCGTACAAAAACATTACACTCGAAAACAAGGAAAAACAAATAGGAATAATCACCAAAAATCCGCGTAAAACAAGGTCTTTTTTCTGCAGAGCCGACTCGCCTTTATAATAAGGAAATTGTAGAAGAATTGTCAAAAAAATGTTAAAATTTACCATAGGAGGTAAATTTTATGTACAAGATCGGCGAGTATGTTATGAAGGCGAACACCGGTGTTTGTAAGGTAGACGAGATTGTGACAAGACGCCTGGCCGAGGGCATGGAAGAAAAGGAGTACTATGTTTTGATTCCGGTGGATGATCCGCGGGCAAAGGTGTTCGTGCCCGTCGCTTCGGAAAAGTCCAACATGCGCAGAGCAATGGGTGAGCAGGAGGCAAAGGATTTTATTGATTCCATACCGGTGATTGATGTAAAATGGATCGAGAACGACAAGAGTCGTGAGCAGGAATATAAGAACGCGATGCGTTCGAACGATCCTGTCCATCTGGTCGGAATCATCAAAAACCTCTATTTAAGGAACATTGAACGGGAGAACCAGGGCAAGAAGGTAACGGCTGTGGACGACCGCTATTTCAAGATGGCGGAGAACGCGCTGAACTCCGAACTGGCCCACGCTCTCGGGATCAAAAAGGACGACATCAGGGAACTGATCGCAGAGTCGATCGAAATGAAAGCCGCGACCGGCTGATGCCGGCAGGAGACCTCAGAGTTTTTAAGACAGAGCGGAAGCGCTTTTTATGGCAGCCGCAGAGTGAACAGTAAGTACGGATTTATCTTCGCTTTATCAGACAACAAAGAAGCATCAGCTGCACCCCGGAAGTACCGGTTTTGGCGAGAAACATCAGCCGGACCGGACTTTCGCATGTAAGGAGAGTCATGGATACGAACAACAGACCGAGAGGCCACGAGAGGAAAGTAGCAGGCACAGGCAGTGTGAATAAGAAGGGCAGCGGGCTCGGGCTCGGGAAACCGGCCGGCAATACCGGCGGCCTTTCCGGAAGACCCGGCGGCCTGGGCGGAAGCTTCGGAGGAGGATCCTCGGGAGGCTCCGGCGGACCGTTAAGAAGCGGCGGCTTCGGCTGCGGCGGCCTGGGCGTCATTGTGATCGTCCTCGTTTTCATGCTTTTAAGAAGCTGCTTTTCCGGGGCGACCGGCATGCTTGGCGGAGGATCACAGGGTACGGATGCCTATGTGCCTTCAACAGCGGCACCGGCTCCTACGGCGCCTTCACAGGGAGGCTCCTCAGGCGGCTCTCTCTTTGATCTTGGCGGATACCAGGATTACGGAAGCTCATCTTCTTCGGGCGGCATGGATTTAAACAGCCTGATCCAGAGCCTGTACGGCGGGGCAGTCGGAAGCAGTGCGTCCTCAGACAGTGACAGCATGGATGACTCCTATACTCAGTCCCAGTCCTATGCGGATGCCTTTGACAATAACCATACCTACTCTTCGGGCGGTACGGACAACGCAAACGGAACTCTGAACGAGACTACCTCCGGCACAGCCAGAGAGAAGTTCACGAAGATCCGCGGCAAGGGTAAGGACAAGGTCACTGTCATGGTCTACATGTGCGGCACCGATCTTGAGTCCAAGTACGGCATGGGCACCTCCGATATCAAGGAAATGGCCTCTGCCGATTTCAGTGACAACCTGCATGTCCTCGTATATACCGGCGGCTGCAAGAAGTGGCAGAACAGCTTCACAAGCAGCTCCGTGAACCAGATCTATGAGGTCGTCAGCGGGGGTCTGAACCGTCTGGAGGAGGACTTCGGCAAGAAGCCCATGACAGATCCTGCGACCCTCACCGAGTTCATCGGGTACGGCACGAAGAAATATCCGGCTGACCGGTATGAGCTGATCTTCTGGGATCACGGATCGGGAACCATCAGCGGCTACGGCTATGATGAGAAATATCCGACTTCCCGTTCCATGACTCTGGCAGGCATCAACAAGGCAGTCAGCGATTCCGGCATCAAGTTCGACTTCATCGGCTTTGACGCCTGCCTGATGGCAACTCTGGAAAACGCTCTGATCTTAAGCGACGATGCGGACTACCTCATCGCCTCCGAGGAGACGGAGCCGGGTACGGGCTGGTACTATAAGAACTGGCTGACGGCACTGTCCAAGAACACCTCCACTCCGACGACCGAGATCGGACGCATGATCGCGGATGATTTCTATCTCGCCTCCAAGCAGGTCCGGCAGGGTGATTCCGTGACGCTTTCGGTGACGGACCTTGCGGAGCTCGGAGAGACGATTCCGGAGGCTCTGGCAGCATTTTCCGGATCTACCTCGGAGCTGATCAAAGAAAATAACTACAAGAAGGTGTCTGATGCGCGCAGAAGCGCAAAGGAATTCGCAGCCTCCAACCGGATCGACCAGGTCGATATGGTGGATATGGCACTCCGGATGGGAACGCCTGAGGCAAAGGCTCTGGCTGAGGCGATCCAGTCTGCGGTCAAGTATAACCGTACGTCTCCGAGCTATGGCGATGCCCACGGTCTTTCGGTGTACTTTCCGTACCGGAAGATGTCGGCGGTAGATACCGTTACAAAGCTCTATAAGAGCATCGGCATCGACAATTCCTATACACGCTGCATCGCAGACTTTGCCAATGTGGCAGCCAGCGGACAGGCGGCAGGCGGCGGTTATTCATCGCCCTACTCCTCCCTGTTCGGCGGAAGCTCCACCTCGGGCTATGGAGACATTGACATTTCCTCCCTGTTCGGGGGCGGCTCGTCAGACTATGGCAGCGGTTTCGGAAGCCTCCTCGGCGGCCTCGGAAGCAGCAGCTCCTCTTCCGGCGCAGACAGCATTTCCCTGTCCGATTACTCCAGCCTGTTCGGATCCGGTTCCGGCAGCAGCTATCAGAGCTCCACGCAGGATGAACTGGTATCCGCACTGCTTGGAAGCCTTTTAGGAGGCGGCTCCTACGGACGTATCGCGGGTCTTGACGATTCCAATACCGAGTTCCTCGAGGAGGACTCCGTACGGCGTGCGGCGGAATATGTATTTGAAAACCACCTCGACACCAACCATCTGTACTGGACGGACAACGGCCGCGGACAGACCGTGCTGGCGCTCGATGATGCCGACTGGAATGTGATCCAGGATGCGGCGCTCAGCGTACTCTATGACGACGGTGAGGGCTTTATCGATCTGGGTACGGACAACATCTATAACTTCGATAACAACGGCAACCTGATCGGCACCTATGATCAGACCTGGATGACCCTCGACGGACATGTGGTGGCGTATTACTTCCTGGACGAGGTCGCGGAAGGAGACGAGTATACATCTCACGGCTATATTCCGGCACTTGTCAACGGTGAGTTCTGTGATATCCTGGTAACCTTTGATAACGCGTATCCGACCGGACACGTCACAGGGTACCGTCCGCACTATGACGCGGAGACCACGGAGGCAGTCGCGAAGAACGCGCTGCTTGAAGACGGCGACAGGATCACCTTCATCTGTGATTACTACAGCTATGAAGGAGAGTTCAAGGACAATTACGAGATGGATACCATGACGGTCTCCGGAGATCCGGAAATCATCTATTCAGTGATCGGCAATCAGACCAATGCGGCTTACCGTCTGACGGATATCTATGGCGAGAGCTACTGGACGCCGCTGATCCCGCGGTAAGAGAAACGGTTTACAGCAAAAGGCATTGACTGCAAAAGCCGTGTCAGCTACAATGAAACAGCATGCCGGGGCAGGGATTCCCTGCCCCGGCTTTATTTTACAGAGGCTCTTTTTCGTATGGACGAAGAAAGCCTGCTTTCTGTTTTCGGAATAATTGCGGGGAAGCTTCTTTACAGACAGCTCTTTTCCTGAAGACAGAGTCTATAAAAACTGAAATATACATAGGAAAGAGGAATGAATATGAATATCAGAATCGCTGACGAACTGAGAGAAGAGTGGCCGGGGACAGCCATGGGCATCC
>CAMNFX010000102.1 GCA_946537585.1 uncultured Lachnospiraceae bacterium | reverse complement strand
GATTCTCTCATATTGATACCTTCATAATGCCCTTGAAATATCCGGACAAGGCTACCAGGCCGGAGACGCCGGAAATGCGAGCATAGCTGGGGCTGACCGGAGCAACTGTCTGAGGCGGGTCCCTACCCGTAAGGGCCTGCTACGAGGGGACCCGCCGAGTTTGCGGAGGCAGCCCCTCATAGGCGGCGCAGCATTTCCAAGTCGCAGTGCCGGAGCCTTTACGGATATTTCAGGGCTATAGGTCTAGACGTACAGGATTTGCCACGCGGCGGCCTTCTTCAGGCGGTTCATCACCGCGTATCCGAGCTGTTCCTCAGAGCAGCCCTCCGCAATGATATACTCCGCGTCCGTTTCATCCATCTCCCTGAGAAGCTCAAAGAGATCATGTGCCATTGCGTACTGATCCCTGCGGCTTCCTCCGGGCTTTATTATGATATCCTTTTCAGGGAAACTGTCAAGTGCTTTCAGCTCCCGAAGGCATTCTTCCGAACATAAAAGGGCTGTTTTCCGTCCCTTCCGAATGGATTCCAGCAGGCAGGAAAGGATCGCCGGAGCGACCGCTTCGCTCCCGTTCTTTCCCATCACGAGCTGCATCGGGGCCTTCGGGGCGTAATGCCGGTATTTCATTCCCGGAGCCTTGGGCCTTACGTCTGCCGCAAGCGGACCTTTCAGTGCCGCGTCCTCGGCAAGCTCGATCCCTAAGGTCTCTTCGATCATTTCCTTTGTGACAGCGCCGGGTCTTAACAGCTGCGGCTCTTCACCGCTCACATCGAGGATCGTGGACTCTACTCCGATGTCGGCACTGCCGCCGTCTACGATCGCATCCACTCTTCCTGTCAGGTCTTCAATGCAGTGTGCTGCCGTTGTCGTACTCGGACGCCCGGAACGGTTTGCGCTCGGTGCGGCGACCGGCACCCCGGAAAGGCGTATGAGCTCCATGGCTGCAGGATGTACGGGAAAACGCACTGCAACGGTATCGAGTCCGCCGGTCGTTCTGGACGGCACCAGAGGGGATTTTTTAAACACCATGGTCAGGGGGCCCGGCCAGTAGCGCTCCGCCATCTTCCGTGCGGCTTCCGGTATTTCGGAAACCAGCGGTTTAAGATCCTTTATGTCCGCGATATGTACGATCAGCGGGTTATCCGAGGGTCTTCCCTTGGCGGCATAGATCCTCTCGGAAGCCTCCGGCATCAGGGCGTTGCCCCCAAGTCCGTACACGGTTTCCGTAGGGAATGCCACAAGGCCGCCCTCCTTAAGGATCTCTGCTGCTTCTTTCAGCTTTTCCCGGTCGGCATCGCTTAAGATCTCCGTCCGGCAGTAATCATTCAGTTTGATTATCCTGGTTTCCATCATTTGCTTCGCTTTCCGCGATATCTCCTGTTTCCCTGCGTTTTCCGTTCCAGTCGAGCACTTCCCAGACCGATGCCGGTTCGTAGCCGAGCCGCCATGCCGCTATGCCTGCGGGATCGTAAGACTTCAGGAAGTCTGATTTCAAAGTAAGTGAGGTGATATCCTCCATCCAGATCTTCGTAGTGACGGCGCCTTCCCGGAGCTCGCCGTAAAACTGTCCGCATTCCTCGTTCCAGGAAAGAGAAATGCCGTGGTCTGCCGCATAGCGGTCCGCCTCCATCATTCCTGTAGAATAGGAAGAAACGCCGGTGCCGCTGATCTCCCAGCGTCTTGTATAAAACGGAACCGCGCCGATGAGCTGCTCCGCCGGCACTTCGTCAAGCGCCCTCAGGATACCGTCCTCAAACCAGGGCTGTGAGGAAACGGAGCCGACATCCTTTCCGGTATGCTCGTCGTAGCCCATGATCACGATATAGTCCGCATACAGAGCCTGCTCTCCGAGCTCATAGTGGCTGTTGTAGGTATAGGGCACATAGTTGTCCACGGAAAGGACGATTCCCGTATCCCTGCACACGTTGGAAAGCTCCCGGATCATCTGCACATAGGCAGGTCCCGCTTCTGCCGAGATTCCTTCAAAATCAAGGTTGATGCCGTCAATGTGAAAGCGCTGTACCTCTGCGACCAGCCTCCTGATAAAGTCCGCGCGCTTTTCCCTGTCGGAAAAGAATGCACCGGTGGAAAAATCCTGCAGCCCCCCTGGCTGATTGAAGTTGTCCACCGCTGCCCAGACCTGTATTCCGGCCGCATGCGCTTTCTCCACATAGTCTTCCGTGGCATAATTTTCAAAGCTGCCGTCCGCATCGCTGATCTGGATCCAGGTCGGACTGACCACATTCAGCGCGCCCCCGGTGTTTGCGACAAGGCTTTCCAGATATTCATTGGCGGCGGTGCCGACAAGGGAATGCCATCCCATGACGACCTTTTCGTCCATATGATAATGCGATGCCCCCGGCATGGTCCAGGTATCCGGACGGGTGAAGCTTTCCGTATTCTCAAGGTCCCTCGCCGGCATATATCCGATCACTCCGGCATCCGTCAGGACTCTGCACCATTCATCCTTCTGATCAAAAAGGAGGACCCGTTCGTCTTTTGCAGGTGTGTCCAGGATCGGAGCCGTCTGCGACATGCGGGTGCGCACCGCGCTTTTTTTTCTTGCATAGGCATAGCTGCCCTCACTGCCGCCCCTGTAGAGAAAGACCCTGTACGGCCCGTCGTTTTCTCCCGTATAGGACATATCCTCAAGGCTTGTATACTTTTCGACGGTATCCAGCAGAATATAGCTGTCTCCTCCTTCAGAGAGAAGGACCGGAGCGCCATTTTCATAACTGTGTGCGTCAAAGAGCTGTTCTTCTCCGGGCAGAGTCATTGAAACCGTCTTGTCACTGTTTTCAAAGAAGCGCATATTGACCTGTCCGCGCACATAGGAAAGCGGCAGGTAAACATGGTCGAAGCGGTACAGTCCCGTCTGCTCCGCCTCCATCTGTCCGTCCAGATAGAGCCGGATCTCGTCTCCCTCCACTTCAAACCATTCCGAAAGGTCTTTTTTCTCCGAAGAAGGGAGCCATCTTGCAAACAGCTTTGTTCCGAAAGCCAGGAAAAGCAGAATGATCAGTCCGAGGCACAAAAGGAGACGGAACAAAATCGCCGCGGCTCCTCCCTTTGTGTTCTTTTTTCTGCTTCTGCTTCCCATGCGATAAGACTGCCTCCTCTGTATGCTCCGGCCGAGTCCCGGAGCTGATACTGCAATCATTGAATTATATCATTTCCACCACATAAAAATCAACCTGACAGATGCTCCGGCGTTCGATTGTTATAGGGCAGATTGTCGGAGCCTCTATTGATACGGGATCCTGGTCAGGCTGATTTTTCTCTGTTATTCAGTTGTCAGTCTGCCGCTTCCGGCAGTGGAGAGGCTCTTGGCCAAAGTTCTGCGTGTGCTCGCGTCGGCTGCTTACTTCAGGTCATGAATTCTGATCTTATCGAGACGGATCTCCTTGATCTCTCCATACGGCGCTGCGATGTAATCCGCCATATAGAACTCGCCTCTTGATTCCGCCGCTTTGAAAATGGCATCCCAGCTGTCTTCCGGCTTCTCCTTTCCGCCGATCATTACCGGTATTCCACACTGCTTCATCCGGCGAAGCCCGTTTAAAAACTCTTCGAGGGTCTCCCGGGGAAGGCGGCAGCTTTCATTTTTACGTCTGTCAGGACGCGTCTTATCATGCTTGCAACTGCGATTATTGTGTCGTTCGGTCAATACGCCTCCTTTCGCGGCCGGTCTCAGGCTCATTTCGGGTATGACACAGTTCCGAAAAAGACTGAGGTCCTCGGGGCTTCTGGCCAGTCAGCCCGTCTCCGCTGTTTTTGTCAAAGAGATACAGATACATGTCGAATTGCACAACAGGCGTCTAAGAAAATACGCTGTTTGGGAGAATTCCCGATGGCTGTCAGACTGAAGATTTAGAGACCTGTATTTGCTTTTCAAAGGGGTTGGAGATCTCCGGATCTTTCCTCTTTGCGTCTTCATTATTTCATAAGAAGAATACAAAGTCAAAGTCCTTAAAGTAATAAGATTTACATAACGTTTACAGACGGAACCTTATATTATGCACTTGATATTTGCCGCATTTTGGTGTAATATAATTATCCAAATAAGCAGGTGAATGCATGAGAATAGAACGGATCAACGAAAACTCCATACGCTGCACGCTGACAAGCTTCGACTTGAGCGTACGCAACCTGAACCTTCGGGAGCTGGCATACGGATCAGAAAAAGCAAGAAAGCTTTTTGATGAAATGATGACCAAGGCCGGCGCCGAGGTTGGTTTTCATGCAGATAATACACCGATCATGATCGAAGCGATCCCGATGAGCAGCGACTCCATACAGCTGATCATCTCCAAGGTTTCCGATCCCGAGGAGCTCGATACCCGCTTCTCCCGCTTTACGCAAGGGAGAGCAGGCAAAAAGGAAGCAGAAGACTGGATCTCCCGTCTTACCTCAGCCCTGCTTGAAGGGGCCGGCGCGCTGGCTTCCCAGCAGGATAAGGCCGGCACCGTCGAAAACGCGGCGGCTCCCGCATCCGGATCGGCTGCCGACGATGCTCCAAAGGCTGCCGCGGAAGATGTTGCGGAGTTCAGAGCCTTCGCTTTCGACGACCTGGATATGGTGATTGCCGCTTCTAAGGCTGTATCCTCGTTTGAGGGCAGCAGCATTCTTTACAAAAGTCCCCGCGACCGGCAGTATGTACTGCTGATCCGGAGCGAAGGAACCACGACCGAGGATTTTTCCAAGGCCTGCAACATTGTGGCGGAATATGGCCGCATGCTACGTATCGTGATCAACACGCCCGCTTATTACGATGAGCACTACAGCATCATCTGCGCGGGAGACGCGATCCGCAGGCTTGCACAGATATAACCGCTGTATCTGAGTAATTTCAGGAGGAATTATATTTATGAAACAGATCAACAAGGATATGCGTATCGGTGAGCTGCTCTATGTAGATGAGATCATTGCTCCGATCCTGATTCGTGAAGGCATGCACTGCCTTGGCTGCCCCGCTTCCCAGATGGAGACGCTGGAGGAGGCCTGCATGGTCCACGGTATCGACTGTGATGCTCTGACCGGACAGATCAACGAGATCCTTGCAACCAGATAAGAGAGAGCTTATGTACACGAAAGGCGCCCGGGGGGCGCCTTTTTTATTCCTATTAATACCTAAAGGGGAGCATATCACATTAGATGTATGCGTACAAAATCCCCTTCTACGGACGTCGTCGGCCCGCAGCGAGCGTTTTCGCTTCATTGACTTCTTTTCCGAACTTCGGTTAATTATATCAGTGCGAAAACACGAGCGGGAGGGGAACCGTAGAAGGGGATTTCTGTACGCTGGTCTTAGTGCAACAGCCCCTTCCGATTATCCGTAGCTTTTTTCCATGTTTACAAACCTTGTAATGTTCGACTGCCAGTAGAGCTTGACGGTTCCGATCGGGCCGTTTCTCTGCTTGG
>CAMNFX010000101.1 GCA_946537585.1 uncultured Lachnospiraceae bacterium | reverse complement strand
GCACCACCTCATCGACATCCGCCCGGGAGGCCTGCGTCATCCGCCTCCGGGTATAGGTCGAGAGGGACTCGAGGTACCGCCTCGATCCCTCCGCATACAAAACACCCAGGGCCAGCGAAGACTTGCCGGAGCCGGATACACCGGCTATTCCGACGATCCCGTTAAGCGGGATGTCCACGTCGATATTTTTCAGGTTATGGACCCGCGCGCCGCGGACCTCAATTTTCTTAGGCTGATCCATGCAGTTTTTTCCTCCTTGACCGGTCACTCCTGCAAATCTTCACTCTCGTACGACAGTTCCCACACCTGTGAATAAACATCCAGGGGATAGTCGGTGACGATGCACATCAGTACAAAGGCCTCGTACGGATTGGCCGGGTAGATCCCCATCATCCCGCAGCGCCCGAGAAGTTCATTGGCCGCGTCGATATACTGAAGATATCGCTCCGTCGGCCAGTCGGGCTCCACGGTCTGAGCATAAATGTAAAAAAGCAGCGTGATCAGGTCGAAGCGCTCCACGGGATGCGACCGGTTCAGGATGCCGCTGATGCGCTGCCGGCTCATCCGCCGGTTGGAAAACAGGGAAGCAAGCCGGCTGGCGGACATGGCCGTAAGATTGTTGTCCCGGTTGATTGGAATGCCGCTGCAAAGAGCCTTCTCCAGGTCCGCAGGCTTGATCCGGTCCGGTGTAAGAGCGGCCTTTTTCCCCATCCGCTCGCTTTCTTCATTGTATTCATCGCAGATGATGCCGCAGCATTTTTCGTACAGTTTTAAGAATTCCCGGTAAGCCCGGTCATCATCCGCGGCGCGGCCCTTCAGCAGGGAAAGATAGGTCAGGAGATTGGCCTGTGTCAGCAGCGTCAGTGTCGGCGACGCATTCATGGCGTTCCATTTTTTCTCCGAAAAGCTTCCCGGCTGCATTTCCTCATACTGCTTCTGCATGGCCGCCGCGTTCGCGTAGGGAAGATCATTCCGGTAGCAGAACCAGCAGATCGTCTCGAAGGGATCGGTAAACCGGAAATCCTCCTCCTTGATGACCTTGGTCAGGAACTCGCTGACCTCCTCGGGGTTCATGCGCAGCGCGAAGCCCAGCACAAAGATCACGCTGCGGCGCACGTTCGGCTGGGTCAGCCACAGCTTGATCATCGCCGTTTTCTTGGTGCTTGTGGGCGTAAAGGAATAAGGCGCCTGGTTATCCTCCAGGCAGTCGCTGATCACCTTCTGGTAGAAGGAAGTCGGGACCTCCCCAAAAGGCCTGACGATCTCCAGTTTCTCGTAAATATACCGCTTCAGGTAGTCCGGGAACAGCACCACTTCCAT
Source organism: uncultured Lachnospiraceae bacterium (assembly GCA_946537585.1). GTDB lineage: Bacteria > Bacillota > Clostridia > Lachnospirales > Lachnospiraceae > Avilachnospira. The sequence goes on along the minus strand of CAMNFX010000101.1, from coordinate 4,297 downwards.
CTCTTTTGAGAGAAACTCGAAGATCATGTCCGCGTCCATATCCCGGAAATCATCCGAATCCATGACGCGGCTGATGCCGGCCGCCGCCCGCCTGGTGTATTCAAAATCCCTTATGGTCGAGTCAAAATCATAGTCCAGCCAGCTGCTCATCGGTCTTCCTCTTGTCCGCTCATTACAGATCGATCAACTTCGATCAAAAAAACAGTCGTGTTGTCGGCGGCGCCCTTTTCAAAGACTTTTTCCCGGAGCCTCTCCAGGCGCTCCTCCAAAGATCCCGGCTCAGAGAGCACCCGGGCAATCTCCTCATCGGAAAGCATGTCTGTTAAACCGTCCGAGCACAGGACATAGATATCCGCCTCGCGGTACGGCCTCTCAAAAACAGAGGGCTGCGGAAGGACTTCGTCGGTCATGCCGATGCACTGGGTCAGCGACCGGCGCCTGAACAAAACGCTGCGGATCACATGATCCGTGGAAAGCTGCGTCAGAGCACCGTCCCGGTAAAGAAAGCACCGGCTGTCCCCCACGTTGAAGCCGAAAACCGCCTCCCGGTCAAAGTGAAGCCCCACGGCCGTCGTGCCCATCCTTTGAATCTTGTTTTCCACCGCGTAGCGGCAGACTTCTTCATTCATCGCCAGGCAAAGCTCCTGCATGACCTCCCCGGCATCCTTCGGAAAAACGTTGCCGGGAAGGGCCGGTGTCTGCCGGCCGAACTCCTTTGCCGCCAGGCCGGAAGCCGCTTCGCCCTGCTGCTCTCCGCCCAGTCCGTCAAAGACCGCGATCCATTGCTTTTCCTCCGGGATAAAGATTCCGGAGAACAGGTCCTCATCCCCGTGTTCCACAGGAAGGCTGCGTCCCAGGCACCAGAAATTGTCCTGGTTGCTCCTGCGGACCAGGCCGGTGCAGCTAAGGCCGGCATAATGCAGCTGATAATGGTTCATGTCTGTTTCTCCTTCGATCCGCCGGAAGCTGTCACTCAGTCTCGGCCTCCCAGATTGAGTCATAGTCCTGGTAATACGTATATTTCCGGGTACTGCTGTTGTATGTCACAAAGCCGTAGGGACAGCAGTTGATCAGGTAAAGATGGATATCCCCGTTCTCTTCAAAGATCTCGGTCCGGCCGTTGTACTCTTTTTGAATGCCCTGATAGGACAGCGAGTATGTGCCTTCGTAGTTATTAAAATCTCCCAGAGAAGCATCCACGGATACGCCTCCGTCAGTAAATGCGATTCGTACCTCGCCGTCTCTTCCGTTTTCCGTCCACGATGCGAAAACTCCCTCAAGTTTCCCGCTCCGTTCAGGCCCGGAAAGCATGCCAGAGATCTCGCAGGAACTCTTTTCACCGCTGCACAGTACATTCTGGTAGAAAGCCCTGCTGCTGCTTCCTTTCCGGTCCAGATAAACCGGTCCGTATTTCCTGCCCCTGTATTCTCCGAAGCTCAGATCATACTCAAGCGTATCTTCAAGCATTCCCGCCACGGATGCCTCATCACTCCGTCCCTCGAGGCCGCGGATGATCTCATCCACCGATCCGTCCGGGTAACCTTTCCGGTACTGTCCGCTGTAAAGCAGAGCGGATATACTGCTGCCTGCTTTTCCGATCCGGAGGACATTGCCGCCCTTGATCTGGTAGGATCCGAACAGATAGTAGGTGTGATCAAACTGATCTTTAAAGCCAAGAAGCATGATGTTCTTATCCAGGTCTGGAAGGACACTGAAAAAGCAGGGCATGTCACACACATTCCAGGTCCCCTGATCTGTTTTCACATCCATATAATTGTCGGAGGAAGGTTCGCTTTCCATCGCAAAACTGCCCCACAATACCGAGTCCGCGAGCAGTCCCTTTTTCACCTTCTGCTCCTCCGACATCAGCGCGTTCCGGTTCATATACAGAAACGTGCCGGCCCCTGCGGCCAGAACCAGAAGCAGGAGGATCACCGGGATCAGCTTTTTTCTGCGGGCGGGTTTTCTTCCGGTTTTTGCAGGATCCGAGCGCTTTGCCTTCGCTTTTTCCGGTTCCGTACGCTCCCGTTCTTTTTCCTGCTTTCCGCCGCTGCGGCACTCCATCAGCGCCTTGCGGCAGAGTTCAAAGCTCGGGTACCGCTCTTCTTTCCGGTACGCGCAGCATTTCAAAATGACTTTGGCCGCTTCCGGGGAAGCATCGGCCGGTGCAGGAAGTTCCTGCCCTCCCATTCTTTTGCGCAACGCTTCTTCCCGGTCTTTGTAAAAGACCATTTTGGTGTCGGGATCGATAAACGGATCCCGGTTGCGATTCAGGAAACGGTACAGCACAAGTCCCAGAGAGTACTGATCCGCCTGGGAATCGTAGGCTTCCCCGTGATAGATCTCGGGAGCCATATAAGTGAAGGTGCCCCTCAGCGACATGTTCAGGGACGCATCCCCGATCTGCCTGGCAACCCCGAAATCACCGATCTTGAAAGTTCCGCGCGGGGAAACCAGGATATTCTCGGGCTTGATGTCCCGGTGGAGGATGCTCTTTAGCTCACAGCTTTCCATCGCCGAGCACAGCTCCTCCCCCAGCCTCAGGACCTCCTGCTCATCCATGGGATGGGTAAGCAGATATTCCTTCAGCGGAGTGAGCAGTTCCATCAGCAGGAAAACCGTCCATTCCATGGACCCTTCCTCATGCTCCAGCGAATAATCATAGATCCGGACCACATGATCGTTGTCCTTCAAAAGCTCCATGGTATGGATCTCCCCAAGCACGCTCTGGACAAGATTTTCGCAGTAGCTTGTCCGGTCATGCAGGTCCGGATATTCATAGGAAAGCGCATTCTCCTCCGATTCATTGGAGGGAATGCGTATGATCTTAACGGCCGCGGTCTCCTCCGGATGCCCTTCCTTGTGAGCACTCCAGACGGTGCCGTAAGAACCGGACCCCAGGCTTTCCGTCAGGGTCCAGTCCGCCCATTTTGAGGGAAGATGAATGCTCTCATCCATGTGATCTTTGCTCCTTAAGCGCGTCCCGGCATTACTGCCTTCGAAAGCTGTTTCGCAAAGATTATATCACAGGATGAGAGCGGATGACGAGGTCAGAATGCCTTCGTGAAATACCGGCAGATCTGCTGGGCAGCGGAGCTGAGCTTCGAGGGAACCTGGAACCTGGAGGACATGTTGTGCTTAAGAGAGTCCGCGCTGACCTGATAGGTAACGGTTACCGTGCAGATCCTTCCAAGAGAAGTAAACATCGCGATCTTCATTCTCATCACCTTGGCCAGCTGCTGAACCGGCTTCGGAAGCAGGGTGAAATTCAGGTACCAGGTGGCTCTGTAGGTCCACACTTTGTTCGTTTTCTTCACCAGCTTTATTCCGCCTCTCTCGATCATATCCGTTCCGAGGCCCTTCGCTTTCTGGCTGGTCTGCACGCCGAGGATCTTCTTGGTCTTCGTATCGTAAGTCACCTTGAAAGTATCTTTGCCGTACATATCCAGGCATTTGAATAACGACTCGGAATACATCGGCGTGTAGGATCTGGTCTTCGTTGCTTTTTTCGCTGCCGCAAAAGCACTGCCGGGCATTATCATCGTAATGGCCATCGCAAGGATCAATGCAAAAGAAACTGCCTTTTTCGTGAGCTTACCGGATACAGCGTTCATTAAGTTTTTCATGGTAAATTCTCCTTCCTGTGTGAGATATTTGTAATGGCTTGACTGCGTTTCAATTTGTTTCTTTGTTTTGTTGAGCCTATCTTACCGCGGGCAGGAAGGAGATCTGTAAAATTTACTTTCCCGTCAAAGAGGGGTCTGACCCTTTTCGCACTTCAACGTGCGAAAAGGGTCAGACCCCTAAACAATTCCTGCACAATTCTATACAATTGCCAGAAACATATCCACCGCTGTTTTCAGGATCCTGTCATTAAAATCGTAGCTGTCCGTATGTACTGCCGGATAGTCCTCCCCGTTCCCGATATAGAACATCGTTCCGGGGCACTGCTTCAGATAGTGGCCGAAGTCTTCGGAGGCTCTCCACAGCTCTTTCATTTCGATGACCGGCAGCTGCAGGCTGCCTGCCCCGTGGAGCACGCGCTCCAGCGCTTCATCGTGGTTTATGGTCTCCGGGAAATAATCTTGTATTTCATGTTCTGTCCCCAGGCCGTCACGCGCTGACAACTCCGCTGCCTTCGAAAGGAGTGCCGTCTCCATTTCCTTCATGAACGGCTCCTGCCCGGCCCGGAGGGTCACGCTTAAGGTTCCCTCTCCCGGGGAGATGCCGAAGTCTCCTTCTCCGCAATGCATTCCCACAATGGTACATAAAGCCATGCCATCGTGCGGTTCTTGCG
>CAMNFX010000100.1 GCA_946537585.1 uncultured Lachnospiraceae bacterium | reverse complement strand
AATCGGGGTGACAAGATTCGAACTTGCGACCTCTTGATCCCAAATCAAGCGCCCTACCAAGCTGGGCCACACCCCGAAAGCCCATTGAATATATCACAGAACCGGGGTTATCGTCAAGTTGATTTGAGCCGGATCCAGAATTCGACGCCTTCTTCTTTGTTTTCGACGCCGTATTCTCCGCCGTGTGCGTCCATGATGGCCTTGACGATGCTTAAGCCGATGCCGCTGCCGCCGTAGGCTCTGGTCCTTGCCTTGTCTACCTTGTAGAATTTTTCCCATACATGGGGCAGGCTTTCCTCCGGGATCGGCTCACCGTCATTGTAGACGCTGAGACGCCAGGTTTTCTTTCCTGCTTTCTCTGCTGCCGGCTGACTCTCTGCGGTCCATTCCTCCGGCTGCGATTTTTCCGCAAATTCAGTCACCTGCTCTCTGCAAGCCTCATCCCCGGTGCTTTCTTCGCTAAGCGTCACTTTGATCCGCCGCTTTCCTCCGAGGTGGTTTACGGCATTGCTCATGTAGTTGGTGAAGACTTCTTCGAGCTTGAATTCATCTGCTGTCACTGCGGCAGGTTCGCAAAGGTCCATCGTAAGGTCAGCATCGGCTTCTTCAAGCTTCAGGCGGTTGCTGGATACGACGGAGCGGATCAGCTCGCTCAGATCGAAGGTCTCCATATCCAGGCCGATCGCGCCGAATTCATAACTGATCAGAGAAGTGAGCTGGCGGACCATCTTGTTCATCTTGGCGGATTCGTCCACGATCACGCTGCAGTAATAATCTCTGCTTTCCTTGTCGTCAGCGATGCCCTCCTGCAGTCCCTCGGCATACCCTTCGATCAGGGCGATTGGGGTCTTCAGCTCATGGGAAACATTGGCGATGAAATCCTTTCGCATTTCATCGATCTTTTCCTTCTGGCTGATGTCCTCCTGGAGCTTGGCATTGGCGTTCTGCAGCTGGGCATTCACATCCACCAGTTTTTCGTTTGCGTCCTGCAGCTGCGCATTGGTATCCTGCAGCTGGCCGATGGTTTCCTCGAGCCGGTCGGACATGGCATTCATGGATGCGCCGAGAAGTCCGATCTCATTCTGCGCGCTTCCTTCATAGCGGGCGCTGAAATCCAGCTGGGACATGCGTTCTGACAGATGCGCGAGCTTGTTGATGGGACGGGTCACCTGGCTTGATGCAAGGTAGACTGCAATGCTTCCGATCACGAGGATAATGATTCCGGAGATCAGGTTGAAACGGCTGCTGATGGCTACGCCTTCGTCGATGCTTGCGACCGGCATGGACATCAGAAAATTGGTGGATCCGTCAGAGAAGGTACCCCAGCTTTCGAGGTATACGGAATTGGAACGCTGGTCAAAAAACTTCTGAATGATATAATTGCCGTTTTGTTGAACGATCGTGATATCACTGCTTCCGCTGTCTGTACTGCTGACGCCGAGGTCTGTGGAAAAGCTTCCGTTCTTGTTGCGGGATGGCTTTGGCAGGGAGATATCACTGTCTTCCGAGAAGAAATCTCTGTAATCCAGATACAGCCGGAGCTTCATGCCGAGCCACTCGCCCTCACGGCTGGTAGAAGCCATGGTGGATCCGCTGCTGTCGGTCAGGACGATATCGATGTTGGAACGTTCGTTGAGGGTCCGGAAGATCGAGATCGTCGGGCTGTCCTCCACATTCTGGCCGTATTCTTCATTGATCAGATCAAAGACGGTCTCGTCGTTTTTCTGTGCAACGGCGACGACCTTGTCGATCGTATCATAGGCTACGTTGAGCATGCCGATCTTGCGGTCCAGGTAATAGGACTGCAGAAAGAAACGGTTCACGATATACATCGTCAGCAGCAGGGCCGCCACGATGGCAACAAAGATCAGTGTAAATGTTCGTTTGATGGAGTGCTTCATGATTCTTCGAACTTATATCCCATTCCCCAGATCGTTTTGATCTGGTTGCCGCATTCGCCGAGCTTGGCGCGCAGCTTTTTCACATGAGTGTCGATGGTCCGGGAATCTCCGAAATAATCAAAATCCCAGACGTTGTTGAGTATGTTCTCCCGGCTTAAGGCCAGGTTTTTATTGGCAATGAAATAGTCGAGGAGTTCAAACTCCTTGAAGCTTAAGTCGACCGGTTCTCCGTTTGCGCGCACAGTATGCGCAGCACGGTCGAGTTCCACTCCGCCGCAGCTGATCACATCGGTATCTCCGACATGCGCGCGCCGTAAGATTGCTTCTACTCTTGCTGTCAGGATCTTCGGAGAGAACGGCTTCGAAATGTATTCATCAACCCCGAGCTTAAAGCCCTGCAGCTCATCCTGCTCCTCTCCGCGGGCGGTCAGCATGATGATCGGCACCTGGGACACCTTTCGGACTGCTTTTACGACCTCCCAGCCGTTCATTTTGGGCATCATGACATCCAGAATGATCAGGTTGATGTCCTTATCCTCAAAAAAACGGTCCACAGCCTCCTCGCCGTCTCCTGCCTCGATCACCGTATATCCCTTGATCTTAAGGAAATCCCGGATCAGCTTGCGCATTCTTTCCTCATCATCTACTACCAGTATCTTTATGTTCTGCATATCTGACCTTTCCCTGTTTTATATGATGCTTTATTTCGCATCTGTTCAGCACTGAACATTGGAATGCCGGACATCCCGGTCGGGGCTGAGCAGATAGCTTTCTTTCTGGAAACCGGCACCGTCGCCGGTCATTATAAAGGAAGTGCTTTTTTGCACTTCCTTTAATATACGCTGAGATTGTGTTGGAACTGTGACGAAATCACACAAGCTTCAGATCTTCTTTTTCACAAAGCAGCAGAAGCGCTCCGTCATATGCCTTTTCTGCGGCGTTTACGATGGCGGTTTCATTCAGATGAAGCTGCAGCTTTGATTATCCCAGAATACCCAGGGCTTCCCGGATAAAACGGGACTTTTTTGTTTTTCTGTGCTGACGGAACCGGGCGCAGGAAATACAAAGTGTCTCTCTGGCCCGCGTCATGGCAACATAAAACATACGCCGTTCCTCTTCCAGTTCCTCTCTGATCCGCTTTCCGGCTCCCTCGCTTCCGGATCTTTGTGTACGGAATGCTTTTTGGATATGTCCCGGTGTTATGTCTTCCTCTGCGCTGATGATCCAGACGGCGTCAAATTCCAGCCCTTTTGAGGCATGAAAGGTCATCAGCCGAATCGTTTTATCCGCAAGCGCTGCTCTCAGCTTGTCAGAGGCGTCTTCAAAAAGCCGGCCGATCTCATATCCTGCTTTATGGGTACGGTACAGTACAGCGGCTTCTGTCCCCGGCGGCAGGGACGCGATCTCCGAGAGCACTGCGGCTGCTTCCTCCCAGGCATCCTGATACATCCGGAATTTTGGGCGCCTGCCGGTGCTGTTTCTGGTCCTGAGGCGTTTTTTATAGCGCATTCTGTTATGCCGGATCAGTCTTGCGGAAGACCGGACGATATTTGCCGATGAACGATAGTTATCCGTGAGCCGGACAACGGCCGTATCCGGATAGAACTCACGGAAAGAAAGCATGATGGAAGGATCGGATCCGCGGAATGCATAGATGCTCTGATCATCATCCCCCACAATGAACAGATTGTTTAAAGGAGCCGCGATCTGCCGGATGATGTCGAACTGTACGGAATTGATATCCTGAAACTCATCGACCATGATATATGAAAAACGCTGTCTGAGCGCAGAGAGGACCCGGGGGTCTTTCCGGATAAGCTCCCTGCATCGGACCAGCATATCGTCAAAATCAATGAGTCCGCGCCGGCGCATTTCGGCGTCATAAAGCCTGAGAAGCTCTGTGACAGAAGGATCTGCCGGAGGCATGCCGTTTTTTATGCGTCCGATCTCATGAAGCACATAGCCGTAATAATCGACAGTATACTTCATTTCCGGATGCAGCTTTGTTCCCGCTTCCCGAAGAATGTGCAGGGCTTCTCTCTCGTCCGAAAGCCGAAAGCTGCTCTTCTTCCCTCCATATTCCTGAAGGATCCTGTAGAACACGGAGTGAAATGTTCCAAAGGCAACATCGCCGGCGCTGCCCTCATCCCGGCAGAGCTTCCGGTAACGCTGCTCCATTTCTTTTGCGGCCGCCTTGGTAAAAGTGATCACCAGGATCTTTCCGGGCTGCACCCTGTGCGCGGTGACAAGGTGCAGGATCCTGTGGGTGAGCACGGTCGTTTTTCCGCTCCCGGGGCCTGCGATCACAAGCATCGGGCCGTCTTTATGATGGATCGCCTCCTGCTGGGCGGCGCTGAAATCTGTCATGTGCTGAAGAACTATTCCTCTCCTTCTTCTGATGTCGTTGCTTCCCGGAAGGTTCCGGTCCCTTTTGTCCACTGCAGGAAAAGGCTGCGCCACTGATCGAGACTAAGGTGCATACGGTGGGAGGCTGCCTGCTCCGCTGTATATCTGTCCAGCATGCCGGCCTGGGACCATGTGGCTGACTGATGCGCGATCACGGGAAGGAGCTCAGGATCCCTGAAGGTACAGCCTTCCGGCGTTCTGCTGATGGTAAAGGCGGCAAGACCGCCGATGGAGCTTTCCGGCCGGTCCTGGCGGGACACCATGTTGCCGAGGGAATAATAGATCAGCATACGGTGCCCGTCTTCCCGTTCCATCACCTGCATCGGCTGCAGCACGTGGGGATGGGTCCCGACGACAACATCGACGCCGCACTCGAGGAAGAGTTCGGCAAAGGAAAGCTGGAAAGCATTCGGATCCGGCTGGTATTCCTCACCCCAGTGCACGAAGACGATCAGCGCATCCGCGGCTTCCCTCCCGAGGGCCAGATCTTCACGGATCCTTGCCGGATCATTCAAAAGGTGGACAGCATTCGGATAAGCGGCAGGGATACGGATCCCGTTGGTGCCGTAGCTGTAATCGAAGAGCGCAAGCCGGACCCCGTTGACCGTCAGCAGACGAAAAGGCTCATACTCCCTTCGTGAGGAGGGCTGAATGCCAAGATACGGGATGTGATTCGCTTCGTAAAAAGCTGCCGTCGTATCAATGCCGGCCATCCCTTTATCCATGGCATGGTTGGTCGCGCATGCCGCGAGATTGAATCCGGCCTTAAGAGCCGACTCGCCGACAGAAAGCGGTGTGCCGAACGTCGGGAAGCCGCTGAAGAGCTCCTGCCGGTCAACATAGATCGTTTCCTGGCTGAGGACTGCCAGATCGGCATTTTTAAGCTCCTGCTCGAGGGTCCAGTCATAGAGGAAATCATAATTTCCGAGTGCCTGTCCGAAGGCGATCAGCTCTTTGTGAATGAGATTATCGCCCGTTACGGCAAAGCTTACCTCTGCAGGATGTGTCTGAACCTCGCCGTCAAGGATCCAGGCGCCGGTATCGTCCACCGTGTACCCGTCGGGGGTTTCCGAATCACAGACGATCGTACCGTCCTCATTGAAATAATAGCACTCGGCAACACAGTCTCTGTTGCCGTCGATCCATTTCCAGCCTCCGGTCTCAAAGCTGCCGTCATCATAGCGGTACTTCCAGCTGCCGTCCTCTTCGATCCACCCGTCCGCACGGGAGGAAAGGAAAGGCAGAAAAAGGACCGGTAATACGAGAAAAGCGGTCCGGATCAGTTTTTTCAGAGGATGCTTCATGTGGCTTTTTTCCTCATTCATGTCAGCGTCGCGAAAACAGTCATGCCCAGGACATTCCTGTTTTGCGACAGGCTT
>CAMNFX010000099.1 GCA_946537585.1 uncultured Lachnospiraceae bacterium | reverse complement strand
TTCTGTTGTCGCAGATTACTTGCGGCTCAGCTCATAGAGGTAGATCTCCTCATAGTCCGGTGCCCACCAGAAGCCCTCGATATCGTCTCTGACGATCGCGCCGAGCATCTTATGGTTCAGCGGAACCATGACGTAGTCTTCCATCAGCATCTCGCAGCACTCTTCCCAGACCTTTGCACGCTCATCAGCGTCCAGGGTGCCGCAGCCCTTTTCATAGGTGTCGAAGAATTCCTGACGCTCATAACCTACACGGTTCAGAGTAGCAGTACCCGGCTGTACCTGTGCGAGGAAGCCGTCTGCCTCCATGGTCTGTGCGGTGAATGCGTTGATGCACATATGATGGTTGCCGCCGTCGATGTACTCACGAAGCGGTGCGGACTCCATCTTGTTGATGGTCAGGTTGATGCCTGCTTCCGCAACCTGTGCCTGCATAGCCTCTGCCATGTCGCAGTGCTGGGTGTTTGCAGAGATAACGGAGATCTCAAGATCCAGACCGTTCGGATATCCTGCCTCGGCAAGCAGAGCCTTGGCTGCTTCTACATCATGGCCTGCGCCATAGTACTTCTGATAGGTCTCAACATTGTATCCGGGGATGCCGGGAACGATGAATGCCTGTGCCGGGTTGCCCGAGGAACCGTATGCCAGCTTGACGCAGGCATTGACATCGATCGCACGCGCAAATGCCTCACGGACCTTCGGATCATCCATCGGAGGCTTCTTGCAGTTCAGCAGAAGATACTCGGTCTTTGCGGTCTGTCCGTATACAACATGAACGCCGTCCATAGCATCGATCTGGTCAAACTCACGGGTGTTGGCATCGACAACAACGTCATAGGTGCGGGTCTTTGCCTCGGTAGCGATGGACTCGTAGGAGCTCATGAAACGGATCACCAGGTCCTTGATGACCGGGGTGCCCTCTCTCCAGGAGTACTCGTTGGCAGTCAGAACTGCATTGTCGCCCTGAGCATAGGAGACCAGCTTGTAGGGGCCGGTGCCTACTGCGCAGGCAGGATCAAGGTAATCGCCGCCGTGCTCTTCAAACGCCTTCTTGGAGGCGATGCCGCACTCGGAGGAAGCCAGATGGTTCGGCAGGGTAGCGCAGGGATACTTGGTGCCGAGGATCACGGTGTAGTCGTCTTCCTTCACGATATCATCCGGATTGATGATGAAGAAGTGAGAGTTCGGAAGGTTGGTCTCAAGCGCATAGCTGATGGTCCAGACAACATCATCCGCAGTGAAGTCGGTGCCGTCGGAGAACTTGACGCCCTGGCGGAGATGCATGCGGAGGTGAGAATCATCGTCCCACTCCCAGCTCTCGCAGAGTGCGCCCTCAAGGACCTTGTCCTTGGAGTAGCGGAACAGGCTGTCATAGATCAGCGCATTGGTACGGGCATGGCCCTGCTCATCATCGGTGCCGGGCTGCCATGTACCGGGATCCAGGTTCTGGATGAATGTAAGGGTCTCCGGTCCCATTGCCGGCTCAGGAAGGCTGGAGCTGTCTGCCGGAGCTGCTGCCTCGCCGGCTGCCGCTGCCTGAGTCTCTGCCGGTGCCGCTGCCTGGGTAGCGGGAGCGGTGGAAGAACCGCCGCAGGCTGCCAGGCTGGCTGCCATTGTCAGTGCTAAAACTGCTGCAAATGCTTTTTTCATTCGTTTTTCCTTTCATTTAAGATGTCAGAAAAATGTGTTATGCGCTGAATTATAGCACTTCATCACTGCAGCCGCAAGCAAACCTTACGAATTTCTTACGGTGCTCTCCCTTAATATTTATACAGAATAGCGCGCAGGAAGGAGTGTGTCCTTCATCCCGGAGCATGCCCCGCTGTTATATTTTACCCCCTGAGATCTTCCGGCAGCACGCCTTCTCTGACCTCGATCGTATAGGTAATGCCAAGCTCCTTTGCCCAGGCAATGTACTGCCCGACCTGCCGGTCATCGAGCATATCCGAAGAGATCAGTCCCTTCTGCCCGATCATATCATTTACAAACAGCCTGGTATAGAGAAACGCGCCCTGTCCAGTCAGGTACATCTCAGCGGACATCTTTGCTCTCTCGTAAGACTCCTTAAGCCCCGGCGCGTTCAGATGCAGCTCCGCCATGACATCCTTTCCGTTTTTCTTTCCATACGCTTCAATGACAAAAGCGCCGCCGTCCGAGATGAGCCCTTCATCAATGATCTCCTTAATGACCTCCGGATCCTTCGGAGCCTGGGGGATATGCTTCAGGACAAGCTGCTGCGGGATGACCCTCTGCCCGTTGATCTCTTCCTCCTTCCGTGAAAGAAGGCCGGCCCTGTATAAGGGCTCGGAAAACCGGATACCGGCTCCGCCGTATTTGAAATAGGCATTTTTACAGCCCTTAAAGTATTTTTCCCTGTTAAAGCCGACATAGACAGGCTCGTCATGGGCATGCTCGCAGAGAATGACCGGCTGCATATCATACTCGGGCCATCTTCTCTCGATCTTTCTGCTGAACGGCTTCGTCCGGATCAGCCTGCCGTTTTCAAACGCGAACGCATCCTCCTGCATATCGGAAAGAGCCACATCCGTGCTCCACCAGAAGGGCAGAAAGCGCTTTGCCTCAACGCCCTCATAGACCATCATGTTGAGTGTGTCGCACTCGTCGAGCTCCTGAACTGCCCTGCGGGCCATGACGCACATGACGCCGGGCGCGGATCCGGTGCCGATGATCGCCGTGGTATTATTTTCCGCAAACCTCTTCCCGTAGCTTTCATACATGCAGCGGATGCCCTCTACCCAGCGGTCGTATTCATTGACATGCATGACCTCCGGGATATTTTCGCAGGCGGACAGATCCTGATAGCAGCATTTAAGCTCCATGGCAGCCCGCAGCATGTTGGCTCCAAACTGCAGCGGCATGACATTGACCAGCAGTTCACAGCCGGAAGCCGCATCTTTGATCTCATCAATGTTCGCCGCATTGACCTTTCGCGGAGTTCCTTTTGTCATCAGTCTGCAGACAGCCTCTGCTGCCTCCATATTATAATCCGCGCAGATCACTTCCTCGATATTGGGTTCCTGATCGAGCTTTCTGCAGATCGTGGAACCCTGGGCGCCGCAGCCGCATACCATAACCTTTTTCATCGTGACCGGTCTCCTTGTCAGTATTCGCCTAATTATAAATCCTTACGGCACATTTGTGCAGAGGTCATTTCTTCATGCTCTGTTTTTTCTGTACATGAAGTATCCTGGTATTTCTGCTTCCGGCGCCTTTCTTCTGTCTCTCAGCCCAGCATCAGCGCCTCAGCCTGCTCCCGGTTTTTCAGTCCTGCCGATGCTCCTGCAGCACAGGCGCAGAGCGCGCCGCAGGCATTTCCGAGCCGGAGCGCTTCCTCATGGGTTGCTCCCTCGAGGATCTTTACGGCAAATCCGGCAAGAAAATTATCTCCTGCGCCGGTGGCGTCCACCGCGCTGATCGGGACCGCCGGAAGATAGATCCGCTCGGAAGCGTTCCGGAAGAAACAGCCCTTTGCGCCAAGCTTTATGATCACATTCCGTATGCCGAAGGATAAAAACACCTCCGCGGCCCGGTCCGGGCTCGTTTCCCCGGTATAATAAGCCGCTTCGTCCTCATTCGGAAAGATATAGTCAATAAACGGAAGACTGTCGGTGATGTCCGAAAGGGACAGCCTCCGGAAATTCGGAAGCTTGGTATCGGCCAGGATCATCGTTCCCTTTGCCTTGTATCCGGCTATCACGCCCAGGATCACGTCAGGATCATTGAACGGAGCCCGGAACAGAGATCCGAGCGCTACCGCTCTCGGTACCGGGAGCCGGTCCAGATGTCTTTCCGGATGGAAGTTCCAGCGGTGCGCCGCGTTGGTGATGGATTTCCTGGTTCCGTCTGCATTTACAAACATGGTAGTCACCGGTGTCGCATGCTCCTCATCCCGGATGACGTGGGAAGTGTCCACGCCCGCCTTATCAAGAGCGTTAAGGACCATATCCCCTGCCGTATCTTTCCCCAGGGAACAGAGGATCCCTGTCCGCACGCCGAGCTTCGCCGCTGCCATGGCTGCGTTGACAGACTCCCCGCCCACACTTAAGGTGCCGGACGCAGCGCGGAAGCCGGACTCGGAAACCGGCTCCGGATCGAAGCCGCGGATGATGGAATCCACCAGGGCTGTGCCGATACATAACAGATCAAAGGTTCTGTCAGTTTTTATACTATTATTCATAAAAACCTCCTGCGCGGTTATTTCGGGATCCGGCTCCGTTCCGGCAGCGGACAAAAGCGCCCGAAACGGGAGGAAACACAGCTGACATACATGGTTGCATGATATATCGTATATGCGTTACAATAAAATATATAACAATAAATGCATCGGAGACCTCGTAATGAAACAGACCATCTGCATCATGAATGATTCCTTTCCGCCGCAGATCGACGGCGTTGCCAATACTGCCGCAAATTACGCTTCCATCATAGAACGGGATCTCGGCCACAGTATTGTCGTCACCCCTGAATTTCCTGAAAAGGATGATTCCGTATTCCCCTTTCCGGTGATCCGCTACCCAAGCCTTGACGCCCGCTGGTTCATCGGATACATGGCCGGGATCCCCTTTTCTCCCACGGTCGCAAAACAGCTCCGGAAGGAAAATACGGCTGTCATGCACTGTCACTGTCCCAGCGCCTCGCTGGTCCTTGCCAGAGAGCTCCGGAATTCGATCGATGTTCCTGTTGTATTCACCTATCATACCAAGTATGACGTGGATATTGCCAAAGCACTGAAAAGCGACCTGCTGACAGACGGAGCCATCCGTATCATGATCGAAAACATCAGCGCCTGTGACGAAGTATGGACCGTCAGCCGGGGCGCAGGAGAAAACTTAAAGTCTCTCGGCTTTGAAGGCGACTACATCGTTATGGAAAACGGCGTAGACATGCCTCTCGGCAGGGCTTCCGAAGGATCGATCGCTTCCGCTGTGGAAGGATATGACCTTCCCAGAGAGGTCCCGGTCTTCCTGTTTGTCGGGCGCATGATGTGGTACAAGGGCATACGGATCATCCTGGATGCCCTCGAGGGCTTAAAGCAGCAGGGGGTCGATTTCCGGATGATTTTCATCGGAAGCGGCGCTGACCTGGAAGAGATCCGTTCTTATTCCGACAGCTTAAAGCTGCAGGACCGCTGCATTTTCACCGGCGCGGTCCGCGACAGAGAGATACTGAAGGCCTGGTACAGCCGGGCCGACCTTTTCCTGTTTCCTTCCACCTATGACACAAACGGGCTGGTCGTCCGGGAGGCGGCGGCATGCTCTCTTGCTTCGGTCCTCGTAGAGGGAAGCTGTGCCGCGGAGAGCGTTGCACCCGACCGGAACGGCTTTCTGATCTCCGAATCCCCGGCCTCGCTTGCCGTAATGCTTTACCGGCTCTGCCAGAAACCGGAGGCCATGAAAAGGGCCGGAGAGCTGGCCGCAAAAGAGCTCTATATTTCATGGGATACCGCAGTCACAAAGGCTTACGAAAGGTACCAGACCGTCATCGACTATCACAGATCCGGGAAATATCAGAAGCGCAGAAAACTCTCGGACCATCTCCTGAATCGTCAGGGAGAGCTGATGAGCGCTCTCTCCCGCATCCCGAAGCCGGAAGAGCTCCTGGACAGATACCTTTAAAAGTCACGCAGCCTGATGCCGTATCGGCGTCTTTTCTGATATCTTAACATGTTTTTCACCGGGCGGCACTGCTCTTTCCTCCG
>CAMNFX010000098.1 GCA_946537585.1 uncultured Lachnospiraceae bacterium | reverse complement strand
GAAGCGCATATGCAGCCGAACGGTCGACCTTGGTCGGGTCCTTGCCGGAGAATGCGCCGCCGCCGTGTCTTGCGGCTCCGCCGTAGGTATCGACAATGATCTTTCGACCGGTAAGGCCGGTATCGCCCTGCGGGCCGCCGATGACAAAGCGTCCGGTCGGATTGATGAAGAAGCGGGTCTTCTCATCGATCAGCTCCGGCGGGATCACTTCCAGGATCACGCCCTGGATCATATCCTCGCGAAGCTTTTCAAGAGAGACATCCTCGGAATGCTGCGTAGACAAAACGACGGTGTCGACACGTACCGGCTTGTCGCCTTCGTATTCTACCGTCACCTGGGTCTTGCCGTCCGGACGAAGGTAGGGATAAAGCCCCGCCTTGCGGACCTCTGCAAGCTTGTGTGAGGTCTTGTGTGCCAGCATGGTTGCAAGAGGCATATACTCCGGGGTCTCATTGCAGGCGTAACCGAACATGATGCCCTGATCGCCTGCGCCGCGAAGGTTGGCCTCGTCCTCTTCCCCGTCCTTGTACTCATAGGATTTGTTGACGCCCATGGCGATATCGCCGGACTGTTCATCGATCGCAGTCATAATGCCGCAGGTGTTTCCGTTGAATCCCATTTCCGCGCTGTCATAACCGATATCGCAGACAACACCGCGTGCGATCTTCTGAATATCCACATAGCAGCTGGTGGAGATCTCTCCCATCACCACGACCATGCCGGTGGTACAGAAGGTCTCGCAGGCCACGTGCGCATTGGTGTCCTGCGCAATGATCGCGTCAAGGACTGCATCGGAGATCTGATCGCAGACCTTATCCGGATGCCCTTCAGTTACAGATTCGGAGGTAAATAATTTTCTTGCCATTCCTTTTCCTTTCCTTTTGCAATAAAGGTTGATCGCCTACCTTAATTGAGACAGATCTTGTCAAGGAAAGCGCTGAAACGAAATGATCAGAATTCCCTGAAAAAGACCCAGACATACCGTCTGGGTCTTATAAAAGCTTACTATCTCACCCATCGGTCAAGCTTTAGCACCTTGCATACCCTTTTATGCAGGTTGCTGTGCGGTCATCGAGCTTGTCTCTCACGCACTCTTCATAGGTAGGTTTTTGTTCACAGTGCATACAATATCAAATTCCGGGAGAAATTGCAACACCTGTAAATACGTTTGTGAAAAATGTTCTAAGAAAGTGCTGATTCAATCAGCGCTCCCCTGATTTATGCTCCGAGCTCCCAGGACATACGGTAGATCTTTAAGATATCATCATAATCGAGCACCTTGTATCCCGGAAGAGTGCGGGTATGCCGGTAGCAGCACATCTCGGCGAGGGTCTCGAGCTCCTCTTCCTTTATGCCGAACTCGCGGATGCTCGTCGGCATGCTGAGCTCCTTATAATACTCCTCCTGCCTGCGGATGCCCTCAAGCGCCGTTTTTTCCGGATGCTCAAAGTCTTCCTGCACGCCCCATACATTGACCGCAAAGCGTACAAATCTGGACAGGGAATACGTATAGACATAGCGTGCCCAGCTGCACCACAAAGCCGCAAGTCCGGCGCCGTGCGTGATCTCAGTATGCAGGCCGGAAAGCTCATGCTCCATCTGGTGAACCGGAAGGAAACACTTTCTGCCGTTGCCGGTAAGGTCGTTGTGCGCTAAAGAGGATGCCCACATCATATTGCCTCTTGCAGCGTAGTTTTCAGGATCGAAATACGCTTCCTTTCCTGCCTTGATGATCGTGCGCATGACCGCTTCCGCAAGCGCGTCGGTAAGATCTGTATCCTCTCCCGGAGAGAAGTAACGCTCCATGGTATGCATGGCGATGTCCACCGCGCCGCAGGCTGTCTGATAAGGAGGTACCGAATAGGTAAGCTCCGGATTCTCGATCGCGAACTGGACACGGTTCAGCCTGGAATTATATCCTCTCTTGAGATTGACCTCCGGGTTGGTGATGACACAGGATTCGGACATTTCCGAACCGGCAGCCGCCAGTGTCAGGATCACACCCTTGGGAAGCGTACGGACCGGAGCAGCCTTCTTCATAGAGAAATCCCAGACATCCTCGACCTCCGGGTTGGCCGCGCCGTTGGCGATGGCCTTGGAGGAATCGATCACGGAGCCGCCGCCGACAGCAAGGACAAAATCGACCTTTTCCTTTCTGGCGAGTGCAACGCCTTCCTTCACAAGAGCAAGCTCCGGGTTGGCCCGGACGCCTCCAAGCTCTACATACTTAAGGCCCTCCGCTTCCAGACAGCTCTTGACGCGGTCTAAAAGCCCGCTTTTCTTTGCAGACTGTCCGCCGTAATGCAGCAGCACCTTCGTCCCGCCGAACTCTCGGATCAGCTTGCCGACCTTTTCCTCCTGTCCTTTCCCGAAAAGAACTCTTGTCGGCGTATAAAACTCAAAATTCTCCATACTGTTTCCTCCTAAATATCATATGAAGCCATAGCCGCTTCCGGCAGGCGGAACATTCAGCCATGGATCTCACACATTCTCTGAGAGAAGGATGAATCACTGCATTTTTGTTATTTTACAAGATCGTCGATCACCTGATCATAAAGATCGCTGTTCTGTTTGATCGCTGCGGAATTGCCGGCGGTCACTCTGACGCCGTCTTCAATCATCTTCCGAATGTGAGAGGCTGTTTCCTTCAGGTCTTCCGGTTGTACCTGCTTCGCTTCTCTCATCTTCTTCAGGTAATCCTCTGAGACGCTGCGCTTTTGATTCTCCAGCCGGGCGTTGATCTCTGCCAGCGCCATGTTCCTTGGCGATACCGGATAAGCATAGGAAGAATACGTACTGATGATGGCATCATCGACATCCTCCCGGGTGGGCTCATAGGAATCCAGCAGGTCCGGCAGCTTTTCATACCAGTCAAAGGAAGGCCTGATATCCGGATCCCGGTAGCTGATCATATAGCTCTGCCTGTGTCCGACTCTGTCCATGTATCCATAGGCTCCGATATCATAACGGAATGCAGGATAGGTGATCTTGCTGTAGATCAGATTCACGAGCACCTGATTCAGAGCATTATCCTCGAAGCCTGTCGTACGGTTTGATGCGGCGTAGCCGTTATAATTGACCGAGGTATTTACCAGAACAGCGATCGATTTTCCGAAGCTGTCATGAAGCTCTTTCAGTTCCTCCTGATAATCCTGATTTTCATTTTCGTCCGCAGACAGCATTTCCCTGAGAGCGGATGACTCCTGCCAGTCTTCTTTGATAGACTCTTCGGATCCGATAGCATAGTAGATTGCATTGTTTTTATTCAGCAGTTTTCTGAGCACTGCCGAGAGCTTTTCTGAAAGCGCCTCCAGTTCGCTCTCATTCATAGACGCCACCTTCTGCAGATATTTCATATAATCCAGCCCGGTCGCGTGATACTCATACATACGGTCCTCATCCGATGCCGCAAGCGCAGTCATCAAAGCCGCCGAATTCGGAGATGAAACGAGGCCCTGCTTCATCGAGGCAGCTGCCGTGGAAGCAAGGTAGCGGATACGGGCTGTATCTGAAAAGTCCGTATCTTTTAAGATCTCCAGAAGAAGGGCACGGGAATCACCGATCTTTTCCGTTAGCTCAGTAGACGAGATACTGAAGTAAGGATGCGGCTTTTTGGTCTCATCGTCATAGATGATCGTGCTTCCGAACGCATATTCATACATGGCAATGTTGAGAGCGGTGTCCAGTTCGTCCACTTTCTTCTCTTTGGTCGGGAGGGAGCCCAGCAGTTCTCCGAGGAAAACATAATCATGGATCTCGTCATAATCCAGAGTCCCGGCATCCAGCAGCAGAGACGAGTCGACGTATGGCGCATCCTTTATGACAGAGGTAAGCTTTCGGATCCCGTCCTCATGATCCTCTTCCACCTCAGAAGCTGTCACATCCTCGGGAAGATCCTGCACAGAGACAGCACGGAACTGATCGAAAACAGTGCTGTCATCTGAAAGCTCGCTCCACACATTGAATTCTTTGGTTTTGCCGACCATTTCCGCGAGCTCGGAGATACTCATTTCCGCCTTCATCTCAGAGAGCTTTCCGGCAAACGCCTCATCTTCCGCTTCTTTCAGACCGGGATCAGGATTCATTTCCACAAGGACGGACTGTTCGGGATCCAGCAGATATTCCGAAACAAGATCATCCAGACGCCCCGTGTCTGCTTCTCCCTGCAGATTGTCACAGGCTTTGAAATAGTCGAGGGAAGCAAGCGGATCACCGCTTAAGGACCAGTACATCCCGAATAACCGGTTTACATTGATGCCGCCTGGCTCCTCTGCTTCCAGGATGTTGCTGAGCCGTTCATTGTTGACCACAGATTCGACAAGATCCTTCTGAAGGCCCTCCTCCGCGATCTGAGCGATCGCCTCATCCACCGTCTTTTTAAACAGTTCTCCATCCCCCTCGGAGGTGTCCTGAAGACTGAAGGTGAAAACCGGTGTCGAAAGCGCAGTATTGATTTCGGCAGAGTAAACGCTGTCCGGGAAGACCTCCTGCATTTTCTTTACGAGCGGACTGCTCTCCGCGTTCAGCATGCCGGAGATCACCGTCATGAGTGCCTGATCATAGACCGGCAGGTCATTAAGAGCAACAGCATAGGTGACCATACCGGCGCCGTCCGCATCCGTGTCCTCCGTCACCGCGTAGGGAAGGACCGCCTTACGGTATCCTGTCCACGGGATATAGCCGTCATCCGTAAGGCTGATCTCCTTTTTCTCATAGTTTGACAGGTAATCCTGATCGAGCTTTTCAAGGAAGCGGGTGTAATCCATATCCCCGTAAAGGCAGATCAGCATATTGGAGGGATGATAATAGGTATTATAATAGCTTTTCAGTTCATCGAGCGTGATACTTAAGATATCCTCCCGGATTCCGCCCGTATTGAAGCTCATGATGCTTCCCGGAAACAACATGCGCTTCATATTCAGCTCCATCTGGCACTCAATGTCGGCATTTGCCGCTTCCATCTCATTAAAAACGGCACCGGTGACAGTGATCTCACCTTCGGGATCCTCAAGTGCATACCGGAAAGCCTCTCTTTTTAACGGATGCTCATCACGAAGTGCAAGCGGGTCCGTCAATCCGCTCATGTAAAAATCCATGATGGACAGAAGCTGGTCCTCAGACAGGGAAGCCATGTCATAGGTGGTCATCTGCTGCCATGTGGACGCATTCATAAAAGTGTTATAGCTTGAGCCTGCAATCTGATCGAACAGGTTCGAGTTCGGATATTTCCCGGAACCGGAGAGCGTGATGTGCTCGAAAACATGCGGGATGCCCTTGTCATTCTCTCCTCTGGTACGGAAAAACACATTGACCGCCTTGTCGATATCCTTGTTTGCAATATAAAGAAGCTTTGCTCCGCTCTTTTCATGCTCCATGGAAACGATATCGGCATTCTTCTGCTTGAAATGCCCGACTTTCGTCACCCTGAAGCCGCAGATCTCATCGCCCGGTTCCGGAAGAGAAACAGACGCGGCCTCAGCCTTTCTTTCAGAATCATCCTCTGTTTCTTCATCGGATGCAGTTTCATCTGAAGCCGCCGCCTCTTCGAGAGCGGTATTTTCATTTTCGGCAGCATACGCATTTACAGCAGCCTGAATGCCTGTAACATTCAGCAGCAGGGAAGCTGCTGCAGCGACCCACAAAAGCCTGAGTTTATTTTTAAACATACTGTTTCCTTTCGGCCGGGGCCTTATGTGCTCTCCCCTGCGCCTGATTATATGAGCTAAGGGACAAATGAACAAAATTTGCGAGTGTACTTGCAAATTTC
>CAMNFX010000097.1 GCA_946537585.1 uncultured Lachnospiraceae bacterium | reverse complement strand
ATCAACAGCAATAAGCATAGATGGGAAGGTGAATTTTATGAAACAGCTGATGTTGGGAAACAAGGCGGTAGCGAGAGGCCTCTATGAGGCAGGCTGCTGCTTCGTCTCCAGTTATCCGGGCACGCCAAGCACGGAGATCACGGAAGAGATCGCAAAGTACGACGATGTCTACAGCGAGTGGGCGCCCAATGAAAAGGTGGCCATGGAGTCTGCGTTCGGTGCCTGCCTTTCCGGCGTACGTTCCTTCTGCGGCATGAAGCACGTGGGCCTGAACGTGGCTGCGGATCCGCTGTACACGATGTCCTATACCGGTGTCAATGCCGGAATGGTGATCGGCGTTGCAGACGATGCAGGCATGCATTCCTCTCAGAATGAGCAGGACAGCCGCCATCATGCCATTGCGTCCAAGGTTCCGATGCTTGAGCCCTCAGACTCTCAGGAAGCGCTCGAGTTTGCCAAACTGGCTTACGAGATCTCCGAAGAGTTCGACACCCCGGTGCTGCTCAAGATGTGCACCCGCGTGGCGCACAGCCAGTCCGTGGTAGAGCCGGGAGAGCGGAGCGTTCCGAAGAAGCCCTATGAGAAAAATATCGCGAAGTATGTCATGATGCCGGGCAATGCCAAGAAGCGCCATCCCATCGTGGAGGAGCGTACCGCAAAGCTTATCGAATATGCGGAGACCGCGCCGATCAACCGGGTGGAGATGGGCGGCACAGATCTGGGCATCATTACTGCCAGCACCTCTTATCAGTATGTAAAGGAAGTCTTTGGCGACAGCGTTTCCGTACTGAAGCTCGGCATGGCCAATCCGCTCCCGAAGAAGCTGATCCTGGATTTTGCGGCAAAAGTAAAGAAGCTGGTCGTGGTTGAGGAGCTGGATCCCATTATCGAGGATCACTGCCGTGCCCTGGGCCTTGAGGTCAGCGGCAAGGACATCCTGCCGATCTGCGGTGAGTTCTCCCAGAACCTGATCGCGAAGGCGCTCGGCGGCAAGGTACATGACGGCCGTGCGCTCGACGAGCAGATCCCGCCGAGACCTCCGGTCATGTGCTCCGGATGTCCGCACAGAGGCCTGTTCTATACCTTAAAGAAGAATAAATGTACTGTGCTCGGTGATATCGGATGCTATACCTTAGGTGCCGTCGCTCCCTTAAGCGCCATGGAAATGACGCTCTGCATGGGCGGCTCCATCAGCGCGCTGCATGGCTTCAACAAGGCCGGCGGAGCGGAAAATGAAGCAAAGACCGTTGCGGTCATCGGCGATTCCACCTTCATGCACAGCGGCATGACGGGCCTCGCCAACATCGCCTACAACCAGTCCAACTCCACAGTCATCATCCTCGACAACTCCATTACGGGAATGACCGGACATCAGCAGAACCCGACCACGGGTCTCAACATCAAGGGCGAGCCGGCCGGAAAGATCGATCTGGAGGCCCTCTGCAGGGCCATGGGCTTCAAGCGTGTCCGCGTTGTGGATCCCTATGATCTGAAAGCTGTCGATACAGCTGTAAAGGAAGAGCTTGCGGCCGCGGAACCGTCCGTCATCATCTCGAGACGTCCCTGCGCGCTCTTAAAGTATGTAAAGCACAATCCGCCGCTTACCGTTGATACGGACAAGTGTGTGGGCTGTCAGTCCTGTATGAGGATCGGATGTCCTTCGATCTCGATCCGGGACGGCAAGGCACACGTCGACAATACGCTCTGCGTCGGATGTAATGTCTGCAGCCAGCTCTGCGCGTTTGATGCTCTGAAGAGCGTTGGAAAGGAGGCATGATCATGGAAACAAAGAACATAATGATCGTCGGCGTCGGCGGACAGGGAAGCCTTCTTGCCAGCAAGATGCTGGGACACCTGCTGTTGTCTCAGGGCTATGACGTCAAGGTGTCTGAGGTTCACGGAATGTCGCAGCGAGGCGGTTCGGTCGTGACCTACGTCCGCTACGGTTCGAAGGTGGCATCACCGGTCATTGACCTGGGTGAGGCCGACTATATCGTATCCTTCGAGATCCTCGAGGCGGCCCGCTGGCTTCCGTATCTTAAAAAGGACGGACAGATCGTGACCAACATCCAGCAGATCGATCCCATGCCGGTCATCACCGGCGCCGCAAAGTATCCGGAGGACCTTGTGAAGAAGCTGAAGGACAGCGGCGCAAAGGTCGATGCGATCGACTGTGTGAAGCTTGCCGAAGAGGCCGGCTCCGTCAAGGCGGTCAACCTGGTGCTGATGGGACGTCTTTCCCACTACTTTGACCTGCCGGAGGAGGCGTGGATGAGTTCTCTGGAGGCCAATGTACCGGCAAAGTTCCTGGAACTCAACAAAAAGGCATTTGCACTTGGACGGGACGCTGTCTGAGGTAAATGCGCCATGTTACGTTAACACCGCTCCTTTTTGAGGGGCAGCAGGATTAAGCCCTTTCAGGGCTGATTCAGACCACCATTTAAAGTGGCGGTTGGTGAATTGAGGAGCCGAGTATCGTCTTCACCGCGGGAAGCCTGATGACCGACTTTATCAGTATAAGAACAATGCCTGCCGGGCGGCAACGCGTCAGATCCAGCGCCTGTTCATTAAGCAGGCGGGAATAATGCAACACTTAGGAGGTGTTACCCATGGAAAGGTATTTCCAGCCGGAGATCGAATGTGCTCCGAGAGAAAAAATCAAGGCAATCCAGGATGAGAGACTCGTCGCACAGGTGAAGCATGTCTGGGACAATGTTCCCTACTACCGTAAGAAGATGGAAGAAGCGGGCATCACGCCGGATGATATCAGATCCAGCGATGACCTTCACAAGCTCCCCTTCTTAAGCAAGGCGGACTTAAGAGAAGCATATCCCTACGGGCTTTTGGGCGTGCCGCTCAAGGACTGCGTCCGTATCCAGTCCACATCCGGAACCACCGGAAAGCGTGTCGTGGCGTTCTATACACACCATGACATTGATCTCTGGGAGGAATGCTGTGCCCGTGCCATTACAGCGGCAGGCGGCACGGATGAGGATGTCTGTCAGGTTTCCTACGGTTACGGCCTTTTCACCGGAGGCCCCGGCTTAAACGGCGGCAGCCACAAGGTCGGATGCCTGACGATCCCGACAAGCTCCGGCAATACCGAGCGCCAGATCATGTTTATCCGCGATCTGAACGCGACCATTCTCTGCTGCACTCCGAGCTATGCGGCTTACCTCGGGGAGACCATGAAGGAAATGGGCTTAAAGCCGGAGGATATTCCGCTCAAGGCCGGTATCTTCGGAGCCGAGGCCTGGAGTGAGGAAATGCGTCATGATATCGAGAAAACACTCGGCATCAAGGCATATGACATCTACGGCCTGACGGAGCTTTCCGGCCCCGGCGTTTCCTTTGAGTGCTCCGCGCAGTCGGGCATGCATATCAATGAGGATCACTTCATTGCCGAGATCATTGATCCTGAGACAGGAGAGGTCCTTCCGGAGGGAACGCAGGGAGAACTTGTGTTCACCTCCATCGACAAGCAGGCCTTCCCGATGATGCGTTACCGTACGAGAGACATCTGCACCCTTACGAGAGAGAAGTGCTCCTGCGGACGCACCCATGTCAAGATGACCAAGCCGAAGGGACGCACCGATGACATGCTCATCATCCGCGGCGTTAACGTATTCCCGTCCCAGATCGAGACCGTTCTGCTCAACAAGGGCTATCCGGCCAACTATCAGATCGTGGTCGACCGTGTCAACAACACCGATACTCTGGATGTCCAGGTCGAGATGACCCAGGAGATGTTCACCGATAACCTGGGTGAGATCTCCGCACGCCAGAAGGATATCGTCGAAGGACTCAAGTCCATGCTCGGCATCAAGGCACATGTTTCCCTCGTGGCGCCCAAGTCCATCACCCGCAGTGAGGGCAAGGCTGTCCGCGTTATCGATAAGCGTAAGATCTGATCACCGGAGAAAGGAGAAGATAGCAATGGATGTAAAACAGATTTCCGTTTTTCTGGAGAATAAGCCCGGAACACTGAATGAAATGACCCGCGTGCTGACGGAGCACAACGTGGATCTGCGCGCGCTGAGTCTGGCAGAGGCGTCCGACTTCGGTATTGCACGCTTTATCGTAAGCGACGTTCTGGACACCGTAAATATCCTGAAGGAAGCCGGTTATGTCAGCAGTCTGACCTCTGTTGTCGTTGCCGAGATTCCCGATGAACCCGGCGCCCTTAACAAGGTCCTGCAGATCTTCACAGAGCACTCCATCAACGTGGAATATATGTATGCCATCCTCGGCTCCAAGGCGGGCAAGGCTTACATGATCTTCCGTGTACACGATACCATGAAGGCCATGGGCGCGCTGATGACCAACGGCATCAGCATCCTCGACCAGGAGGCGCTGGCAGAGCTGTAAAAGCAGTATGCGCCGGAGACCTTACCTGCGCTATGTTAAAGATACTGCAGGAGGCAGGCCTTATCCGGGCAGCTTAATGATAATTAACTGAAACGGGGCCGTCCGCCTTGGACAGCCCGGAAAAACGCGGTCTTACGGACGGCTGAGCCTGCTTCTCGCGGGAGCATCAGGATCCGGGGACCGCTTATTTTTGTCCGGGACAAAACCATGCGCCGGATGTTTGCTCTGGCAGTGTCGTGTAAGCGGATGCTGACAGGCTGCCCTAAAGCAGGCGATCCTCCGGAAGAACGGAAACGTTTAAGCCCGGAAGTGTACACGTTTAAATACATCCTGCAATTCCTGAAAAAACGCTTGCAAACCTCTATGAAAAGTAGTATACTTCAGTACGTCAAAGCGCCAACGCGCCAACGCGTATAAGTGAAATTAACAGGATACTTTCCGGTCTCCGGAAAGGGCGGAAGAGGGATGCTTTGATGAATTTTCAACTGGAGGCACTTATATGTTTATCAAGGTTCTGATGCTGCTGATCTTCTTCGGTGTAATGATCTACATCGGTCTGTACTGCCGACGCCATTCCACCGATGTCAACGGATTCGTACTGGGCGGCCGCTCTGTCGGTCCCTGGCTGACTGCGTTTGCCTACGGCACCTCTTATTTCTCCGCAGTTATTTTCGTTGGCTATGCCGGTCAGTTCGGCTGGAAGTACGGCATCGCCAGCACCTGGGTCGGAATCGGCAACTGTCTGCTGGGCTCCCTTGCCGCATGGGTCGTTCTCGGACGCCGTACCCGCATCATGACGCAGTACTTAAACTCTGCGACCATGCCGGAGTTCTTTGCAAAGCGTTATGACAGCAAAGCGCTGCAGATCGCCGCGTCCGCCGTTACCTTCATTTTCCTGATCCCCTACACGGCTTCCCTTTACAACGGACTTTCCCGTCTCTTCGGGATGGCCTTCAACATTGACTACTCCGTCTGCGTGATCGTGATGGCGATTCTGACCGGTATCTATGTTACCGCCGGCGGATATATGGCAACTGCGATCAATGACTTCATCCAGGGCCTGATCATGCTTTTCGGCATCGTGGCGGTCATCGCCGCAGTTCTCGCAAGCCAGGGAGGCTTCCTTGCGGCGCTGGACGGCCTTGCAAAGGTCTCCGATCCGGCAGTTTCCGATACTCCGGGCGTCTTTGCTTCCTTCTTCGGACCGGATCCCTTAAACCTTCTCGGAGTTGTCATTCTGACCTCCCTCGGCACCTGGGGACTTCCGCAGATGGTGCAGAAGTTTTATGCGATCCGCAACGAGAAGGCAGTTTACACCGGCACGATCATTTCCACCTTCTTTGCCCTGATCGTGGCAGGCGGCTGCTATTTCCTGGGTGGCTTCGGAAGACTCTTCTCCGACAGGATCGACATCGCAGCCA
>CAMNFX010000096.1 GCA_946537585.1 uncultured Lachnospiraceae bacterium | reverse complement strand
GCGATGCACAGCCCGTAGACATCAGATGCGCCCGCCCGGAGCAGGGCTTCCGCACAGCTGTTCAAGGTTGCCCCGGTGGTATAGATGTCGTCGATGAGAAGGATCCTCGGATGCTCCTCGAGAAAGCCCGGGACTTCGAATGCGTTCTGCAGGTTCAGGAGACGTTCTCCGGCGTGCAGGCCCTTCTGTGCCTCTGTTTTTCGGACACGATGTAAGATGCCTGTCATCACCGGTATGCGCATAGGCACTCCTTTCGTCAAGGCAGTGTGCTCAAGTATCTCCGAGAGTGCCCTTGCGATCAGTTCCGCCTGGTTATATCCCCTTGTTTTCATCCGATCGGGATGTATGGGGACCGGAACGATCAGGTCCGGACGCACTGCCCGTATCCAGGGGCCGAGACGCTTTGCTGCCAGCAGCGCCAGCAGCCGGACATACTCCGGCTTCGCGTTATACTTGATGTCCGCCATGATCTCCTGCGCCGTTTCGTCATAGCTCATAAGGCAGCGGCACTGACGAAAGGAACGCTCTTTTTTTCCGCAGTCTGTGCACAGGCGCTCCCGTTCCTGTCCGAAATACGGACGGGCGGCCCTCCGAAAGCGCTGCATCCCGTGAGGCCCCTTTTCCGGCTCCGGAGTACAGGAAATAGCGGCAGACAGTTGTTTGCCGCATTTTCTGCAATATGGTGTTTCTATCAGTGACAGGTCGGAGAGACACTCCGGACAGATATAGCTTTGGATGAGTTCTGATTCTGAGATAAGCGGCTTTTCTTCTGTATTCCGCTCTTTGGGATGGTCCCGCCAATCGGACAGGACGGCCTGACCGGGGCTTGCGGCCGCCCGCATTTTCAGCCGGTAATGCGGAACGCGGCGTTCTATCGGGATCAGGTCATGACATACCGGACATCGTGCCGGAAAGAGTATGTCTTTCAATAATTCGGTCCCTGAGACCCGAATATCTCTTATTTTCGCTTTCATTCTTTTCCATTTCTTCAAATACCTGCGGCAGTCCGACCATGCAGACGCACTTCCGCGCCCTGGTCACTGCCGTATAAAGGAGATTTCTGTTCATCAGAAGATGCGGACCGCGGTACATCGGCATGATGACCGCCGGGTACTCGCTGCCCTGGGACTTATGTACGGTGACCGCATAAGCCAGCTCCAGGTTCCGAAGCTGCTTTTTGTCATACGTTACATGACGGTCGTCATCAAATGCGACCGTGACTGTGTCAGCAAAGGTATCGATACGGATGATCCTGCCGATATCTCCGTTGAAGACGCCTGATCCATGCTCCTTCGGAAGGCCTTTTTTATCATAACGGGTCCACTCAAGGTCATAGTCATTCTTGATCTGCATGACCTTGTCCCCGTCTCTTAAGACCTGCTCTCCTGTTTTAAGCTCCTGCTTGCGGCGGTCGGGAGGGTTCAGATATGCCTGCAGCTTTTCGTTGAGCACTTCCACGCCCAGCGCACCCTTTCTGGTTGCGCATAATACCTGGATCTCCAGCCTGTCACAGCCGACATAGGGCGGGAGCTTGTCCGTGATCAGGGTCTTCACCGCCTCAGTGATGCTTTCCGGCTGACGGCTCCTGATAAAAAGGAAGTCCTCGCTCCGCTTCGCAAGATCGACCGGCTCTCCCTGGTTGATCCTGTGCGCGTTCAGGATAATGTCTGACTGCGCCGCCTGGCGGAAGATGTGGTTGAGCTGCACTGTTTCAAAGCAGCCGGATGCGATCATGTCCCGGAGAACATTGCCTGCGCCCACACTCGGCAGCTGGTTGGCGTCACCGACCAGGATCACACGGGTTCCCGGAACGACAGCTTTCAGGAGCGCATCCATCAGGAAGATATCCACCATTGACATTTCGTCGATGATCAGTACGTCTGCCTCAAGCGGATCCTTCTCATCCCGCATGAACCGTCCCTTTCCCGAGGTGGCGCCTGCGCCGCCGGCATTGCCCGCTCCCGCATAGGGCGCAGCCTCCCCGTCAAGGCCCTGACGCGTTCCCTCATAGCTTGAGACTGATCCGGGAGCATTGCCCTCCTCGGGCACTCCGGTATATTCAAGCATACGGTGGATCGTCTTCGCTTCCTGCCCCGTAGCCTCGGTCATTCGCTTTGCCGCGCGTCCCGTGGGCGCAGCCAGCATGATCTCGTCGTGATCCTCCATGTAATAGCGGATCAGTGTGTTGATGGTGGTCGTTTTGCCCGTTCCGGGTCCTCCGGTGACGATCAGCAGGCCGTTGTTTACAGAAGCGCGGACAGCCTCGCGCTGCTGTTCATCCAGCTCGATCCCGGATTCCTTTTCCACCTTCCGGATCCTGCGTTCCACAAATTCCGGATCGCTTTCACCGCGGATCGAAAGGCTCATCAGACGCTCCGCAATATTGCGCTCCGTATAATAATATGCGGAAAGATAGATCTGCTCGGGCATCGCTTCCGAAGCGAACGCCCTGCCGGTCTGCTCTTCAAACATCTCCGGGGTCATAAAGGACGGAAGCTCCTGCCCTTCCTCTTCCGCGTCAGTGCCGGCGCCGCTTTCGGATACGGATGCGGTTTCGGCTTTCATCCCCTGCTGAGGGTCTTCCTGCCGGAGGATGACGATGCGCCCGTCGATCTGAAGATCCATGAGCAGGCGGTCGATATCGTCAAAACGAAGCCCCAGAAGCTCGCAGCTTTTCTTATAAAGCAGATCCTTCGGAAGCCAGGTATGTCCGTCCGCGGCAGCCATGGTCAGCACGTACAGAAGACCGCAGCGGATCCGGAACTCGGAGTCCTCCGGGATCCCCATTTTGATGGCAATACTGTCCGCGGTACGGAAGCCGATGCCGTCCATGTCCTCCGCAAGACGGTACGGATTGGTCTGCAGCACGGCATAGAGCGCAGGTCCGTAGCGTTCGTAAATACGGTTTGCAAGATTGGCGCCGATGCCGTACTGCTGCATATACATGACAGCATCCCGCATGCCGCGCTTTACCTGTGCCTGCTCGGAAATGGACATCGCCATCTGCTCGCTGATGCCCTTGACCTCGGAAAGACGCTCCGGCTCTTCTTCGATGATCCGGAACGTGTCGCCCTTGAATTTTTTAACGATGCGTTTTGCCAGCGCGGGGCCGATGCCCCTGATAGCGCCCCCGGCGAGATACCGTTCGATGGCATCTGCGCCTTCCGGGGCGGTCACCTGAAATGAACTGACAGAAAACTGCTCCCCATAGACGGGGTGCGACGTGTATTCTCCTTCGGCTTCGATAGACTCTCCCACACTGATATAGGGAAAATGCCCCACCAGTGTGATCTCGGAACCGTCCTCCGAAGCCTCCAGAACCGCGTAATAATTATCTTCGTTATAGTAGATGATATTTTCGATGAATGCTCTGATTCTGCTCACAGGCCTTACTCTTCATCCTGATTGTTGACCAGCTCAATGAACCTGCCCGTGCCGATCGCCACGCAGGAAAGCGGATCCTCCGCAACCATGGTGGTGATGCCGGTCTTCTCCTCAATCAGCTTATCCAGTCCGTAGACCAGGGATCCGCCGCCGGTCAGAATAATGCCGCGCTCGTAGATATCCGATGCCAGCTCCGGAGGTGTCCGCTCCAGGACGTTATGCACGGCGTTCACGATCTGGGAGGCTGCATCAGCAAAGGCCTCCATAGTCTCATCACTGGTCACCTGTACGGTTTTGGGAAGTCCGGTCACAAGGTTTCGTCCGCGCACCTCCATGACCAGGTTCTCCGGCCGCTTATATACACAGCCGACGCCGATCTTGATGTCCTCTGCGGTACGTTCGCCGATCAGAAGGTTGTGCTTTTTGCGCATGTAACGGATCACGGCCTCATCAAAGTCATCGCCGGCTACCTTAACGGACTCGGAAACAACGGGGCCTCCCAGGGAAATGACGGCAATATCCGAAGTGCCGCCGCCGATATCCACGACGATGTTGCCGAAAGCCTTAGAGATGTCGATGCCGGCTCCGATCGCAGCCGCTACCGGTTCCTCAATGATGGTGACCTCTCTGGCGCCTGCCTGATAGGTCGCGTCCTCAACCGCCTTCTTCTCGACCTCGGTCGCTCCGGAAGGAATACAGACCGCCACACGGGGCTTTCGGAGCGTACGCCTGCCGACCGCTTTGTCGATGAAATGCTTCAGCATCTTTTCCGTCAGGGTATAATCAGAGATCACGCCCTGCCGTAAGGGACGGACTGCCTTCAGGTTGCCGGGAGTACGTCCCAGCATCAGACGCGCATCTTCGCCATATGCGACGACATTGCCCGTATCGCGGTCTACCGCAATAACAGAAGGCTCTCTTAAGACAACGCCCCTGCCCTTGATGTACACCAGAATACTGGCTGTACCAAGATCTATACCTATGTCATTGGACATGAGTGAAAATAATGCCATTTAGTCCTCCATGGAAACAAGTGTATCTCAAATGTAAGAATGTGCTGTATTCTGAAAATCTGTTTTGCATGCTCCGTCAACAGCTTATAGGCACTCAGAAATCGCTGCGCCACATTTCGTCGCTCAGCTTTTCCTCGTACCTGTTACCCGCTGCATAAAGTCCTGTCCGGCGGCAGGTCAGGCCTGCCGGGACGCATCCCATACATCGGAGCCGATTCAGTTATATAAGTTTATCACAGCGCGTTATATTTTTCAAGCAATGGGTCGAAGACAGAACGCAGCTTTGCGAATCCGGGAGCGATAAGGTCGTTTCCGAGAAGGATCGCAAGCAGCGCGGACAGCGCCACAACAAAGATCACATGCGTTTTGTGGTTTGCGTCGACCATTTCATAAAAGCCGAAATACTGCATCAGATCCCGGATCGGGCGGTGCAGGAAATAGATCTGCAGCGTGTGCCGGCCGAGATCGGTAAACACCGCCATACGGCGGTTTAAGGTCATGCCGATCAGCCCCATGGATACGATAGAGGCGATAAAGTACCAGAGGAGATTGAGCGCCCACAGATAGCCGTGCATCTCCGGAAGGTACCTGGTATAATCCGCCCCGTAAACTACGAGATGGTATTTCATGAAGAAATCATAGGTCCCGAAAAACGCGGCAACCCAGAAAAACAGGGCCAGGATATCCGTCGGACGCCTTAAGGGACTCAGCAGAAAGCGGTCAAGCAGGCCCTGTGAGCCATAGTATCCGATGTAGAAAAAAGGAAGCAGGGTAAATGTCCTGTCAAAGGAAAAAAGGTCTCCTACATGGATCACGTACTTTCCGAAGGACACGGCCAGCATCATGACGGCGACCGTGAGAAAGCCGTGCAGAGGATCCCTTTTAAAACGGTCAAAGACCGGGATCGTCATGTAATAGGTCGCAAGGGACATCAGGTACCAGGGAGCGCCGCTTTCATGAAAATAATCCGGCAGCAGCGGAATATGTCCCGCAATCAGACCCTCTGTTATATTGACAACCGACTTATAGACAAAATACAGCCACAGAAGCTGCACGATCTTTCCCCAGCGGAAGTGCCCGTTCCTGTAGACCGATTTCGCGAAATACCCCGAGACCATAATGAAACAGGGCATGTGAAAGATATAGATGGCGTAGATCAGACCGGTCACGAATCGCGTCCGTGTCAGAGGCAGCAGAAAATGACCGATCACGACGATCATGATCAGTATGCCGCGGACATTGTCGAGACGCATGTCGCGCTGGATCCGTCCCTTATATGTATGTGAATCTATATGCGATCTTGCACGGCGTACCGGCATGTAGAACCTTCTGCTGTTTACTCGGAATACTTGTAGAATAACTACAGACAGAGCAGGTTCGGAGGCAGGCGCATTTGGCGC
>CAMNFX010000095.1 GCA_946537585.1 uncultured Lachnospiraceae bacterium | reverse complement strand
ATCAGGTCCTCCCGCCGACGAGCAGCGAGAAGAGCCGCGGGGCATGCCGCTGAAGGAACCGCCCCGTGCACACGCTTACCGCTATGCAGATAGCAGGCATCAGGATGTACAGCGTGAGGGAGATAAGAGCGCTTTCCCCTGCAAATGCTGCCGCATGCTGTACAGCTCTTAGGACCAGGTAGTGGGTCGCATAGGTAAAGAAGTTGTATTCCATACAAGCGGGCGTGGATCTTCCTGCCCGTAATACCCTGAGCAGTGCCCAGAGGCTGATCAGCCCGAAGATGCGGCAGCCGATCGCAGCAGCGACTGTCGGATGCAGCAGTCCGTAAAGACCGGTCTGGCTTCCAAGGATCTGCAGTATTATATATAAGAAGAATGTCGCCATAAAGCACCCAAGCCAGCTTTTTTCAGTATGGCAGGTGCTTTTTTCTGCAGGATCAGCTTCCACCGCTTCCCTGAGGTGAAATGCTGCAGCGGCGCCGATGGCATAATACAGGAAGGCGTCCTCGTTCACGATATGGAAGGGAAGCAGGTCGTAGAATACGGCAAGCAGGAATAAAAGGATCAGGGCAGGCGGAGCCGCCTTTCTATTCTGCACAAGGAGCCAGACAAGGGGCGTCAGCAGTGTGAGGAGGATGAGCTGCTTCAGATACCAGAATACCGGATTGAAACGGTAGAGGAAAATACTCTCAAATGCCGTCTTAAGAGAAAGGTCCGCCCGTCCTGCTGCCAGGTAGATCAGGTAATAGATCAGATTCCAGACCAGATACGGAATCAGGAGGGAGCGCGCGCGGCTCTTCCACTTGCGGATAAAAAAGCGAAAAAGAGTATGGTCCTCTCTTCCGGCTGCATTTCCCGCTTTTACGCTTTCCGGTAAAACACCGTATCCGCCGGAAGAAAGAGCGCCGCAAACCTGCTCCCCCATCCCGCGGAAGAACAGATATCCGCTGATCACAAAAAACCCCGGAACAGCGATCTGTCCGAGGTTTGTTCCCAGCATCCGCTGCGCCGTGATCCAGAGATCCGAAAACGGGGAGCCCTCCGGGTAGATCACGGAAGGCTGCACCGCGTGGATCCAGATCACGAGCACGGTCAGGAGAAAGCTGTAGATTCTTACTCTGTTGCCAAAGAGCTTATTGTGCTGCATCCTCTTTTCTCTTTGCGCGGTAGGCCGTCAGCAGGCGGTTGATCCGGTCAGTCGGATTTAAGAGCTTGCTGATCGAATAATCGTGGTTCAGAAGGTCGATCAGCAGCGCAATGTACTTGCCCATGTTGACATTGGCGTACCACTCTCTCGCAAGAAGCTCCGGTGACTGGTAGACCAGGTTGGTCGTAAAGATCTTATCGATGATGCCGTTCTTGTAGGCCTCATCAAACTCATGAAGTCCGTTCGTAAACAGGCCGAAGGTCACGCAGGCGAAGACACGGCGCGCGTTGCGCTCCTTTAAGTGCTGCGCCACATCGAGGACCGTATCGCCCGAGGAGATCATATCATCGACGATGATCACGTCTCTGCCGGACACGTCCGGGCCGAGGAACTCATGGGCGATCACGGGGTTCTTTCCATTGACCACCTGGGAGTAATCCTTGCGGACGTAGAACATGCCCATATCCACGCCGAGGACGTTCGCGAAATAGATCGCCCTGCGCATGCCGCCCTCATCCGGGCTGACGACCGTCAGATGCTCGGAATCGAAATCGATGTCGCTGTAGTTTCGGCACATCGCCTTGATGTACTGATAGGTCGGCGAGAAGTTATCGAAGCTGTGCAGCGGGATCGCGTTCTGCACGCGCGGATCATTGGCGTCGAAGGTAATGATGTTGTGGACGCCCATGCTGACCAGCTCTTTGAGCATCTGCGCGCAGTCAAGGGATTCCCGTTCGCTGCGGTTATGCTGCCGTCCCTCATAGAGGAAGGGCATGATCACGGTCATACGCTTCGCCTTGCCGGCAGATGCGGAAATCAGACGCTTTAAGTCCTGGTAATGATCATCCGGGGAATAATGGTTGCGGATGCCGCCGACCTTGTAGCTGATGGAGTAATTGGTCACATCCACCAGGAAGTACAGGTCCTCGCCGCGGGAAACATCATGGATCACGCCCTTGCCCTCACCGGAGCCGAAGCGGGTCGTTTCCGCGTTTACAATGTAGCTGTCCTTCTCATAGCCCGCGAACAGAAGGCTCTGCCGCTCTTCCACGCCGCGTTCCTGGCGCCAGGACACTAAAAATGAGTCAATGATGGACGCCAGATTCTCCGTGCCCTTCAGAGCAATCAGCCCGATCGGGCCGACCGGCACGGTCTCTTTCTCAATATCACTCGCTTTTGTAAATTCCGGACTGATCCCTGCGGCGGCCTTGTCCGGCTTTAAAATCTGCTCATGGTCATTCATCGATCCTGTCCCCTTTATCAGTCAATCGTTAAATATATGCTTGTATCTCTCGTACGGGTAAAACTCTAACGTGCCCGGGCGGTGCGAAGATCTGCACCGAAGAACCGGAGAAGCTGATACTCTCCCATCAGCCTTGAGGAGATCCTTTCGCTGTAAATGTTCTTGATCTGATTCAGCGTCAGGTTCGATGATATTATAGTTGATAACCCTGCGGAAAGTCTATTGGAAATTAGGGAAAACAGCTCTGTTTTTGTATATTCCGTCATAAATTCCGTGCCAAGATCGTCAAGCACCAGAAGACGGCAGCTTTCAACGCGCTCAAAGCGCTGCTGCATGGCCTCATTTTTCTCTCTGGCGAAGTTTTCCTTCACCATGGCGGAGAAGAGCCGGTCCGCGCGCTCATAGATCACGGTGTGCTGGCGTTCGATGAGCCTTCTGGCAATGCAGTTGCAAAGAAAAGTCTTTCCGGTGCCGGGCGGACCGATCATCAGGAGGTTGTGGCTTCCCGGTTCCTCAAAGCCGATCAGGAAGCTCCGGACAACGGGCAGAATGTCCGTACGCATGTATTCGCGCTGTGTGACCCTGCGCCCGGGCATCAGCTCTGAGATCGGCATCCGGTCATCAAACACGCCGATATCAAAGGTGGAAAAGTTTTCCCGTTTCAGAAGCTCCGGGAGTCCGGCTTCGCGGTTTAAGAGTTCCGATTCAAGCTGCCGCATGCATCCGCATTTTTCATTGTCATGGTACCCTGTATCCCTGCAGATGCTGCAGTAGTACTGCACCTTCGCATAATCGGGATCGACGCCCGCGCGCTTTAAAAGCTCCTCCTTCTCCTTTATGAGGCGCTTTCTTTCTTCCTTCAGGCCGGCAGCTTTTTCGCGGTCCTTCCGGATGCGTGCCTCCGCCTCCCTTTGGGAGAGGGCGGATATTTTTACGTTTAAATCGCGAACAGCAGGAAGACGGCTCTCCACCGCTTCCTGCTTTAGCTGCTGCCGGGCGAGCGCCGCGCTGCGGCGGCTGCTCAGGACCCTCATGATCTCATCATATTGTTCTCTGGTCAGTGCCATTATACCATCTTCCTCTGAATGATCCGGTCGAGAAGCTGTGCATCCAGATCAGTATCGCGGGTCATCCCCTGCCGGCTCGAAGCCGCCGTCTTCCTGGCGTTCCTCTCCTCACGGACCGCATCGAATTCCTTCGTGCGCTGTCTGGCGGAGCGTACGTCACGGATCCCCCTGCGTGCCCAGTCAAGACCGGTCTTTTCGATGTAGCTCATATTGTTGTGCCCCGCCTCCACACAGTAGGAAACGAGATAATCCAGCACATCGACCGGGAGCTTCAGCCCGTCGTAAAGGTATGCCAGGATCTGCTCCTCGCGCTCGTTGAGGATCTTGGAGCGGTATTTCTGCACAATAAAAAGAAGCTCGCCGAATTCAGAGTCTTCCTGCAGGCGGTCGAGGGCTTCCTTTCCCTCCGCCTTTTTATAGTGGCTGCGAAGCTCTGCCTCTTCCTTCGCCTTCGAAAGGGCAGAGTCATCCCCGGATTCCTGCTGTGCAGACTTTGCGGACTGCTTCACGGCCGGCTTTGCCAAAGCCTCCTCTTCCTTTTCCTGAGAGGCCTCACCCACGGAAACGATCCCCTGCTCCTCCCAGTAGCGGATCGCACGGCGGACGTCACCCTCCGTCAGCTGAAGCTGCTCGGCGATCGTCTCCACATCGATACCGTTGACGCGGTTCTTCAGAAGGTAAAGATATACCTTCACGTAATCACCGTTGGCCTGGGGCATGTATTTATCTAAAAATTCATTGGCAACAACTGTTGCGTCTATTTGAAAAAGATCAGTATAACTCATCTTGTACTACTCCATAAAATCCCTTCGCGCATATCTTATCACAGGCATTTTAAATTGAAAATAGCTCCACGGTTACCATAAATAAGTTGTGGACAAAGTGGATATTTTGCAGATGATCACGCAATATATGGGATTTTCGGGCAAAAGAAAATCCACAGAGCCATTTTACATAATTGTGTACAGCTCTGTGGATAAAGTGGATAACTATTCGGAAATCAGCTGATCTGCGATATCTACGACGTTTCCGGCACCCATAGTTATCAACAAATCGCCGGGTTCAACGGTCTCCAGAACGTATTGTATTATTTTCTGGAATGTCGGGTAATATACTGCATGGCCTCCGTTTTGGTTGATCAGATCACAGAGGTCCTCGGAGCTGATGCCGATCGTATTCTTCTCGCGTGCGGCATAGATATCCGCCAGGATCACCTCGTCCGCAGCTTTCAGCGCCTCGGAAAACTCGGGCAGCAGCGCCTTCGTCCTCGTGTAGGTATGCGGCTGGAAGATCACATGGACCTTTCTGTGCGGGTAGAGGGCGGCGGCGGAAAGTGTCGCCGTGATCTCCTGGGGATGATGCGCGTAATCGTCCACAATGGTAAAGCCATTCACTTTGCCCTTATATTCAAAACGTCTCCGGACGCCGGTATAGGACTTGAGTCCCTGTAAGGTCAGCTCTCTGCTGATCTTAAGACGGTCCGCCACGGCAATGGCTGCAAGCGAGTTGTACACGTTGTGTTCTCCGGGCACCCCGAGTGTGACCCTTCCCGCCTCTTTGCCGTGGTAAAGCAATGTGTAGGATGCTCTCGCAAGCTCATCAAATACAATATCCTTTGCGGAGTAGTCGCAGCCGGCAGATGAACCGAAGGTCACCACGCTGCAGCCCATGCCTTCCGTAAAGTATCCGGGATCCTTAATGTCTCCGTTCAGAACGAGCAGACCGCGTTCATCCTGCGGAAGCTTTCCGACAAATCTGCGGAAGCTCTGCCGGATGTCGTCGATGTCCTTGAAGAAATCCAGGTGATCCGCCTCAACATTCAGAATGACCGCAATGGTCGGATGGAAGCTTAAGAAGCTGTTGGTATACTCGCAGGCTTCCGCCACAAAGAGGTCGGAGCTGCCGATGCGGACATTGCCGCCGATCGAATCAAGGCTGCCGCCTACGCTCACTGTCGGGTCCTTGGAGGCTTCGAGCAGAATGTTGGTGATCATGGAGGTCGTCGTGGTCTTGCCGTGGGTGCCGGCAATATTGACCGCCTCGCTGTAATTGTTCATCAGCTCTCCGAGAAGGTCAGCGCGGCTGAGCATGGGAATGCCCTTCTCAACGGCCGCCTGAAACTCCGGGTTATCGGGCCGGATCGCCGCCGTATAGACCACAAGATCCGGAGACTCGATGTTCTCCGCTTTCTGGCCGATGATGATCTTCGCGCCCTTTTGCTCAAGGTTTTCCGTCAGCTCGGATGCCTTCATATCGGATCCGCTGACCGTAAAGCCTTCCGAAAGAAGGATCTCCGCAAGACCGGACATGCTGATGCCGCCGATCCCTATAAAATGTACATGAATTGGTTTCTGAAAGTCTAATTGATACATAATTGATAATAGTTAGAAAAAGC
>CAMNFX010000094.1 GCA_946537585.1 uncultured Lachnospiraceae bacterium | reverse complement strand
ATATGGATGTAAAACTGGAAGGCGACTTCCTGGCGCATAAGACCACGGAAGATTATATGGAGACCCAGACGGAAGAGTACGCTCAGACGGCGGAAACAAAACCTGCAGAGGAAGAAACCGAAGCTGCCGCTCCGGCTGAAAGCACCGCTGCCGCAAGTGAGGGCAGCGGCAGCGTCACCACTGATGCACTGGGAAGAAAAGCAGCGGCACTCGCGAAAAATGACGAGAAGAAGGGCAGCTCCTCGGGCGGCATATCTTCGATCCAGACCGTCTCGGGAGGAGAGTGGATCCAGATCGCAAGCGTATGGTTCTACCAGAAGGACGGTGAGCTTGTAAAGAACAGCTGGATCGATGACAACGGCGTCTACTATTACGTGGACGAGACCGGCTACATGCTGAGCAACGCCTATACGCCGGACGGCTATTATGTCGGCCCCGACGGAAGCTATGACCCCAATGCGCCTGAGAATAAAAACGGCGGCAGCACATCTTCCGTAGAAGGAACCGCAGCGGGAGACGCCATGGCTGCGATCGCCGCAAAGCTTTCCACGACCGAGTCCGCACACGCAACGGAGTTCGACTGGTTTATTGATTATGTCAATGAGACCGGATACGGCATGGACGCGGTCATCACCGACCCGAACCAGGCAACAAGGATGACGGATCTTCAGGGAGCCTTAAACGGCGGCTGGAAATGCTTCATGTTCACGAAAAAGGGCGACTACGGTTCCGATGTGGAGCGTTATCTGAATGCCAGTGTCGAAGCCTCCGGCGGTAAGTTCAACATTACTCTGAACTGGGACCTTATGCTGGATCCTGCCGCAGGAGAATCGATCCAGGAGCAGGGCAGCAGCACTTACCGGGGAACCTATGATGACGCGGCTGGAACGGCGACGGCCATGTCCGACGATTCAAAGATCGACTTTGACGCATTCTATCTCTCTAAGGACGGAAAGACAGAGTATGCTGTAGGAACCTTCACCTGGATCTCCGGTGAAAAGGAAAGAATCGCTCTCATGCGAAGCGCGAAATAAACAGTTAAGGAAGTCCTGGTTTAATCAGTGCTTCCTTAGGGACTTCAGAAAAGACCACGACAGGGAAGGGCTTAAGCTGTCCTTCCCTGCCGGCAACTTTGTATCCCTGCCTGCTTATTACCGGGAGTGGGATCTTTCAACAGAGGGAGGAAAAGCATGGCCAGATTCTGTCGTTACTGCGGTTCAACACTGCCGGACGGCGCCGGTTTCTGCGGCAGCTGCGGAAAGGCGGTTCCGAAGGAAGAACCGCAGAAAATGGAAGCAGCAAGCCCAAAGTTTTGCCGTAACTGCGGCAAGGCTTTAAATCCCGGCGCGCAGTTTTGCAGAGAATGCGGCTGGAAGATCGGCACGCCCATCGCAGAAAATCCTGCCCCGGCGGCACATCAAAGCTCTGAATCAGATATCTATACGGATAAAGCACCGCAGAAAAGAAAAGCAGCCGGTGCATCCGCAGCTCCCCGTTCACGTTCCATAAAACCCCTGATTGCCGCAGTTCTGGCCGCGGCGGTCTTCGTGTGCTTTGTTTATCCCGGATTTGTCCGTACGGGGCTCTCCGGCGGGAAGGGTCAGCAGACGGAATCCGGGAAGGAGAACGGATCCGGTTCATCGGGCCTTGGTTCACTCTTTGGAGGCGGCAAGGACACTGATAGCGGCAATGCCGGGGAGGCTGCTTTACCGTCTCCGGAAGAGCTCGCGGCTGAGTACGCATCGATCAACGAAGCCTATGCAGACGGATCCCTCTTTGCAAAGGAAGCTGCCGTTGAGGATCCCCATGCGCAGTATAACTGGCTCTACGACGATGAAAGCGGCTGGGAGGTCAGCGAAGAAAATGAAGAAAGCAATGTGACAGTGCTTCCTGAGGGAAAAAGCAAGGCTTTCCGCACGGAGACCCCCTACGGCATCACGATCTCTGCAGAGGAGAACGCGCTCGATCAGGACCGGGAATTTAAAGTAGAGCCCGTCAGCGCGG
Source organism: uncultured Lachnospiraceae bacterium (assembly GCA_946537585.1). GTDB lineage: Bacteria > Bacillota > Clostridia > Lachnospirales > Lachnospiraceae > Avilachnospira. Next base: position 3,850 of record CAMNFX010000094.1, on the reverse strand, counting down.
AGCAGTATGATGCCGTGGAGGAGAAGCTGAAAGAGGCAGCAGGGGCCGAAGGACTCATCATGGGGGCCTGGGAGCTCGATGCCGGCATGGCAGATGATGAGGTGCTCCCCGGAAGCTACACCATGGAGTTTGATCTCGAGCAGATGGGTCTCGAGGAATCTGACTTTGACAATCTGCAGTTTTACCGGATCGATGATGCCGGCAGGTGGTATCCGTACCAGGCAGGCTGCAGCGGCAATACCGTTACGATCGAAGCGAACCAGAACAGTATCATCGGAGCTGTTCTGCTGGGACTTGCGTTGACGCCGATCGCTTATGATGCTGTTCTGGGTGACAGGGCAGGCGCTTATTTCAATCCGTTTACCGGCACCTTTGATCTGAAATATAACGATAAAAAGGTCATGCAGGTCATGCTGGACCGGAAATCCTTCCTGCCGGCGCTGGAGGCTGGCAACAACAAACTCCATGATGACCTGGTCAAAAGCGCAATGGAAGAGGCTTATAAGCAGATCAAAAAGGAAGAAAACCTGGATTTTGAAACCTCCGGGGAGATGTTTAAGGAACTGAATTCGCTTTGGGCAAGTGATCCGGAGCTTTCCCGTGCTGCAGCGAGGATCAAAAAGAACTACAAAAAAAGATTTGAGACGATCCTGAAGCAGAAGGAAGAATCGGATCCGGATTATATGCGGATCAAGCGGAACCTGGAAGACTATAAGAATAACCCGGTCAATACAAAGGATCTGATGCCGGAGCTGGAAGCTGTGGACAAGGTCTGCGAGTCCGCCTTAAGGGCATGGAAATGGCTGAAGGAAGATTTAAAGCTCAACATGCCGAAATATCAGTTCCGCATTGAATTAAGCGGAGAGGATAAAGGCGCCTACGGCGCGACACAGGCCCCGGTGCTCGGCAATCCTTACATGGTCATCTCCATGGCTTACCTTGGAAGGGGAGACTCTCTGACCTATGACCGTCTGCTCTGTACCGTCTGCCATGAGCTGTTCCATGCTGTGCAGCGTGTATATGTGTCAAATTTTGTTGCTACCTATAAGTTTGATGAGATGTCTGCCCAGGATGTGGAAGAAATGGCATTCGACCATTTCAGCGGGGCAGAAGTGAATCCGATCACATCCTCGAAGGAGGACGTGCTCGAAAACCTGACGGATGCTTACTGGTTTGCGGTTCCCATCAATGATTTCAAAACAACATACCCGGAGGGAACGATCTCCGGTTCCGGTGATCAGGCATCCGCTTCCTACCCGGTGGCGCCCATTGTCACCTATCTAAGGAAGGACTGGACCGGCGGCACAGAGTACTCGACCATCCTTTCAAAATACAAGGGCCTTTGGGGCAAGCGCGCGGTGACTACGATCCTGAAGGAGGCATTCTCTCTGAAGGATGATGAGAAGCTGACGGAAGCGTGGCACGGATTTGCAAAGAACCGGCAGACCCGGTTTTATAAAGAGGCGCTGAAGCCGAAGGTAAATGAAATATTCGCGCCGCTTGCGGAGATCAGCGGTTTAAGCGGCAAAAGGGAAGTCCAGCTCAGTAATAAAAACTATACGATCCGTGTGCGGCGCGTAAAGCCCCAGAAGCTTAGGGAAGAGTGGAAGCAGTATGCCCTCGTACTGAAATATGATGAGAGCTTCAAAGACATGATGTCAGATTTTGAGATCACGCCCTTAAATAAACAAAAGGAAAAGGACTTCCGGGAGTATGCGGACGGGCTCTTCTTTGAGCCGAAGGAATGGGCAGATGATGAAACCGTTTATCTGATGGAGGCTGACGGCGGCACCGCAGATACGACGGAGGGCATGATCTGGAACAGCTACAGCGGATATACCCTGTATGAGGTCCCGGCACCGGAGAAGCCGGAGGTAACGGCATCCGATAAGGAGCTTTCCGTGAAGCTTCCGATCTTCGGCGAATGGCCCGGTCATGAGATCACAGACAGCTATGTTATTACGCTCCGCACCGGAAAGACCGACGTGTTGCAGCAGCAGGTGATGAAGGCGGATGTGGATCTTGAACCTGTCAAGGTCGATATCTCGGATCTTAAGATCAACGGAAAGAAGCTTGACGATGAGCAGCGAAAGAATCTGGTCCTGATCCTGCAGTACTGCGTGGAGGGCACCTTCAAAACAGAGCAGCCCTGCCTCGGACCGGAATCGGATCCGGTTCCTCTGTTTAATGATATTTACGGTACCTGGGAGATCATCTCCCATATGCAGGAGTTCAACATGCCTATGCTGGACGGCCTTGTGCAGCAGCAGGGACAGATCATCGGCTCCCTTGGCGGACAGACCGCACAGGAAGCGATCGATTCGAGCCAGAATTACGTCAATCAGTACTTCCAGATCGAAGGTGAGGCAGCGAACTCCATCACGAAAGGCATCATGATCCTGCGGCCCGGAAAAGAACAGGGCAAGGTAGAAGCCATGGTGCAGTTTGAAGGCGCACCGGAGGAGTATTACGACGGAATCTATGAGGCATCCACGATGCATCTGACTTTAAATCCTACGAATACGCAGTACTCGTTTACCGGTGCCTCAAAGGAGGAAAACGCACAGAAGAACGATGCCCATCAGAAGATCGAAAGCGGTACCTATGACCTGGCACAGTACGGTCTTGCGGCAAGCCTGGACCTTGATTTCTTTAAGGATGTCAATGAAAAGGATCCGGATCACCCGGTCATGACCTTTTCCGGTATCACGGAGCTCGATAACCAGTATGTAAAGATGAAATCGCTTTTGAGCGGCACGAAGCTTTCGGACGCACTGACGAAGGAAGGAGGAAACTAAGGCATGAAAAGGAAGATACCCAGGAGCAGGCACTTATTTACTGCGGCGGCGCTTCTGGTCACGGCCGTTCTGATGCTTGGCGCCTGCGGCAAGGACAGCGCAGCAAAGACAGAAAGCAATAACGCGTCCAACACATCCGGTAATGCCGGTGCGGTTTCCGGTTCTTCCGGAAGCGGCTCCGGAAGTTCTGCCGATGCGGGAAAAGCCGCGCAGGACCTCGCATCCCAGTACGGCGTTGATATGCCCGACGGCATTGTTTCCGCTGCAGACCCCGATGCGGTCTACGAGGCCGGAAACATGATCCAGTTTAACGGTATCGAGCTTTATATTGCGATGGATAACGGATCGGACTGGATCGATTCCAAAACCGGGCTTTCCGACGGGATGAAGTATATTTCCATTCCTGTAAAACTCGATGATTACGGCGCGAGTACGGTGAAATCCATTCCCGACCCGTCCCACTACTATCTTACAGAAGCAAGGGATGCCGACGGGAATATCCTTGACCTTGGCGGCAGGCTGCAGCCGGTGACGGATATGCCCGGGACTGAGATCCGGATGAATGCCGAAACATACTACAGGGAGTCGGGTCCCATGGAGTCCGGCAGCATGGACCGGTGGCTGTTATACAAGGTGCCGGAAGCGGTGCGGGAGGTCACGATCGCCTGCTGGCTGAATGATCAGTTTACGGAGCACCATGACGCGGCGTTTCGACTCAGTATCGCCGAAAATCAGGATAAGCACATCTTTGAAGGCTGGGATCCCTTAGAGATCCAGAAGGCGGTCAATACCACTGACCGACCGGAGCTCGAGGAGTTTGCGTGGTATACGCCGTATCTGTTTGACCACGGTTTTAGTTATAGCGTTCCGGTCGGAGACCCGGAGTATAACGGGTATGAGTATCTTGGCGGGTGGAAATGCTACCTCATCCGGGATGACCGTGCCCGCGGGAATGGAATGGATGCCCATCTCCTAAATGTCTACCTGGAAAACTTTGAGCCGGAGGACGATGACGAGGGGCTTGGATGGATGGATATCCGTCTGGACTGGTA
>CAMNFX010000093.1 GCA_946537585.1 uncultured Lachnospiraceae bacterium | reverse complement strand
TGAATATCCTCCCCGACCTCATCCTGCTGGCGGTCCTTGCGGGCTTTGCCTTCTGGGTCAACCGGGATATCCACATCAAGGGTCTCTACATGGACGACCTGTATATGTGGTCGTGCTACGGGGAGCAGAGCGTATGGGAGTTCGCGTTCCCGATCGGGACCTCGACGAGGTTCCGCCCGGTGTACTGGCTTGCGACCTACCTGCAGATGATGATCGTGGGCACGCATATCACGCGTTTTGTGGCGTTTAATATCGTCTGCAACATCGTGGTCGCCTGGACTCTGTTCTGGATCGCAAGGCGTCTTGCGGGCTGCCGCTGGGTCGGTCTCGGCGTGGGGATCTGCTACCTGGCGTCCCGTTTTGCCTATTACCAGATCGGGCAGGCGCTCGGCCTGATGGAGACGATGGCTCTGCTGATGGCGATCGTCATATTGTTTTTGCTGTACCTGTTTATCGAGGCCGGCTGGAATGCCGGAATACAGGGAATGCCTGATGCTGTCGGCAGAGCAGGCGATTCTTTAAGGCAGCGGGATCTGCGAAGCCGGAGACGGGGCGCTGACGGAGGAGCCTTTCCTTTTCTTTCCGCCGTGCTGATCTGGTTCCTGCTGGCCTTTACTCATGAGCGCTATATCAGTCTCTTTCCCCTGTTTTATTATGCGCTGATCGTGCGTATGCTGCAGCAGTCAAAGGGCATGCGCATTCGTAATGTGAAGGACCGCATGGTCCTCTGGGCTGCGCCGGCGGTAACGCTCGCGCTGATCATCCTCATCCGCAGCTTTGCGATCGGAAAGGCGCTGCCGGCAGGCACGGGCGGCACCGAGGTCACGGATACCTTCCATATCAGTGAGTGCATCCGCTACTGTGTCAGCCAGGTGCTCTACATTTTCGGCGTGAATGACGGCCCGGAGCATTTAAACGGCCTTCCCTGGGAGCAGACGCCGCCCATGGTCAAGCGAATGACGAAGTTCAGCGTGCTGATGATCGGGCTGATCTGCATTGCCTTCCTGCTGAAGGTACTGCATGAGCTTTTTACGGGAAAACGCACCGAGGCTGCGCGTCATTTTGCCGCGAGCCTTCTTTTCGGCGGCTTTATCGCCCTCTGTATCGGGTGCTCCTCCGTTACGATCCGCGTGGAGATGCGATGGATCTATGTGTCCTACGCTGCCGCGCTTCTGTATGCCGCGTACATGATCGGAGAGATCTCCGGGGAGGAAGGACTCTCTGCAAAAAGAGCCGCTGTCACAGCCCTGTTTGCGGCTTATATGGTTCTTTCGGTCAGCTGCAACCTCTTCTATCGCGGGTATTTCCCGAAGCTTTATTTCTGGCCGAACCAGCTCAGGATGAATTCCCTCGCGGAGCAGACGGTGGAGAAGTACGGCACGGAAGGCGTCTTCGGAAAGGATATCTATATCCTGGAAAACACGTATGAGATGAGCGATTTTTATGCCCGGACCTTCTTCAAGACCTATGATCCGGAGAAGAAGGCGGAGGGCACGACCGTGTATTTTGTCAATGATATGTCGGAGATCCCGGCAGCGGATGTCCGGTCTCAAAAGGCCCTGGTGCTTATGGAAGTGCCGGAGGAAAATGCCTATAAAGATATTACAGCGGAGTTTCCCTTATGAGGCAGCGTGAACGCATTCATCAAATCAAATATCTCCTGATCCCGCTGATGGGCGTGCTGTTCTGGCTGTGGTATGTAAAGTCTGCCGGCGCGGATGTGGTGTACTCTGATTACATCCGGCTGGTGTATGATTATCTGCCCGATGTGACGAATCCCGCGAAGTTTTTTGTTCCGGATGTGCTGACCAGGATCCCGGCGGCTTTTCCCGCAAGGATCATTAATGTACAGCGCTTCGGCTACTCAGTTACCTTTGACCGGATGCTTACGGTTGCCGGGATGGGCCTGATTGCTCTCATGCTCGGCATGTACATGCACCGTCAGAATATCAGTCTGCTCTGGCAGGTCCCCATCGGCATCGTGCTGTTTTCCCTCAACAAATGGGAGATCCTGCTGAACGGAACTGCCTGGGCGCATGTGGTCAGCTTCGGCCTGTTTTATTTAAACTACTATCTGCTGGATCTTCTCTGGACCGGGGAAGCGGACGTAAAGCAGGAGTTCATGCTCTGTGTGATGCCGTTTTTATGGCTGCTGTTTGCAGGGGAGTACATCGCCTCCTATGCGGTCACGATGATCCTGATCTGCCTTCTTGGGATGCTTTCGGGAGGCGCCGACAACTGGCAGAGCCGTAACAGCAAATCCATGTTCCGGGGGATCCTCGTAATGACTGCCGCGGCTCTTGGCCTTTATCTTCTGAGCCGGCACTTTGCGGTGTGGGAGCATGCCGGAAGCACCGACATGAGCCTCATGGAGGTCATCAGAACGAGCCCCCTGTTTATTCCGCGGTTTTTCATTAAAAGCTTTGCGGGGACCGTGATCGGCCAGGAAACTGCAGCCTCCTTTTTCGGAGGACACGCTCTGCCGGACATCGTACTGCTTGCGGCCGGCGCTCTGGTGCTTGCGGCCTACGCATTTGCCTTTGTGCTGTACTTCGGCGGCGACATGATGGACCGCACTGTTTTTCCGCTGGTGCTTCTGATCTCAGGATTTTTAAACCACCTGCTGGTGACGGCGGGCCGGTGGATCTTCCTTCGCGAGGACTATGCCTTAAGCTCCCGCTACGGCGGCCAGTTCATGATCGGGATCACGGGGATCCTTCTGGTTTTTTCCATGTATCAGAGTACGAGAAAGCGCGGGGAAAGGCGTGCTGTCATGAAGCGGCGGACACGCATCATGGCTGCCGCAGCGGCGGTTACGGTTTTCATTGCCGCGGGAAACTGCTATACTACGTATCAGGAAATCAGGAAAGCGCCCTACCGGGAGCAGAACTATGAACGCATGTCGGAGGCAGTGCTGCACTACGACACTTATCCGGAGGAAGAGCTTCTCAAGATCATGGAGTGGCATAAAGATCCGGCCATTCTGTATGAATCCTTAAGGATCCTGAAGGAAAACGGACTCAATGTTTTCCGGGCACCTGTCATGACGGCCGAGCCGGCCAAAGCAGATGCGAAATAAACGGAGGAATTGTAAAATGAAGGTTGTGATTCTGGCCGGCGGGTTTGGGACACGCATCAGTGAGGAAAGCCATTTAAAGCCGAAGCCGATGATCGAGATCGGAAACCAGCCGATCCTCTGGCACATCATGAAATATTACTCATCCTATGGATTTGACGAGTTTATCATCTGCGCCGGGTACAAGCAGTATGTGATCAAGGAATACTTTGCCGACTATTTCCTGCATAATTCCGATGTGACCTTTGATCTTGCGAACAACGGAATGACGATCCACAACAACAATTCCGAGCAGTGGAAGGTCAGCGTTATCGATACAGGCCTGAACACCATGACCGGCGGGCGGATCAGAAGGATCCGGCCGTTTGTCGGGGATGAGCCCTTTATGCTGACCTATGGCGACGGAGTCTGCACCGTGGATCTGAATGCGCTTAAAGAATATCATTTTTCCCACGGCAGGATCGCTACGATCACGACCGTCAACATTTCCGAGATGAAGGGCGTGCTGGAGGTAAGCCCTGAGGGAGTGGTCACTTCCTTCCGCGAAAAGGAAGACAGGGATGCCTCCCTGATCAACGGAGGCTTCATGGTTTTTAATAAGGAGATCTTCGATTATCTTGAAGACGATACCACCGTGCTGGAAAAGGAACCGCTGAACCGTCTGAGTGCAGAGGGGCAGCTCATGAGCTTTTATCACGGGGGGTTCTGGCAGTGCATGGATACCCAGAGGGAAAAGCAGAAGCTGGAAGCGCTTTGGGCATCGGGCAATGCTCCCTGGAAACGATGGTAGAGGGATCGGCTATGGTGAATTATGAAGAACTGAAGGCATTTTACAACGGGAAAAAGGTCCTGATGACAGGCCACACCGGCTTCAAGGGAAGCTATCTCACGGTGATCCTTTCCATGCTCGGAGCAAAAGTCTACGGCTATGCGCTGAAGGCCGGCACAGAGCCGTGTCTCTTCGATATCCTTTACGGGAACTGTGTGTCATCCAGGTCCGAGACGGAGCTTCATGTGCGGCTTCCCGGCGGCATGAGACTGACAGAGAGCATGACGGAGAGCCATATCGCGGATATCCGCGACATGGATGAGCTGGAATCCTATTACAACAGGGTCGAGCCCGATATCGTTCTGCATCTTGCCGCGCAGCCCCTGGTACGGGAAAGCTACCGGATCCCGCGGGAGACCTATGAGATCAATGTCATGGGAACGGTAAACCTCCTGGAATGCGTGCGCAGACATCCGTGCTGCACGTCCTTTCTCAACGTGACTACCGACAAGGTCTATCTTAACGAGGAGCGCCCGGATTATGCCTACCGTGAGGATGACAAGCTGGACGGCTACGATCCGTACGCTAACTCCAAGTCCTGCTCGGAGCTCGTGACCCACAGCTATGCGAATGCATTCTTAAGAGATGCAGGCGTGGCGGTCTCCACGGCGAGAGCGGGCAATGTGATCGGCGGCGGGGATTTCAGCAAGGACCGCATCATACCGGACTGTGTACGGGCGGTCGTAAATCACAAAAAGATCGTCGTGCGGAACCCTTACAGCATCCGGCCGTATCAGCATGTCTTTGAGCCGCTGTTCGTATACCTCACCATCGCCATGCGCCAGGCGGAGGATCCTTCTCTCGCAGGCTGGTACAATGTCGGCCCGGATGATGAGGACTGTGTTACCACCGGACAGCTCTGCGATCTCTTCACGCAAAGCTTCGGCGAGGGCGCAGCCTGGGAATCCCCGGAGATTCCCTCCGGACCGCATGAGGCAGGGCTTCTGAAGCTGGATAACAGTAAGATCAAAACAGTCTTCGGTTGGGAGCCGGTATGGCACATGGACCGTACGGTCAGAGCGATCACGGACTGGACGAAGGCGTGGATTTCCGGAAACGAGGAAGCCAATGCGGAGCTTGTAAGGCAGATCCAGGAGTATATAGAATAATTTATCCTGATTGCTTCGGCGCAGGCGCATTTGGCGTGAATCGACATAATAAGATCTGCGACGAAAAACTCAGGCTGTAAATATGAGTCGAAAGAGAGCATACATGAGTCAGTTCTTTGATAACATGAACGAGCAGGAGGCGCACCGCAGGATCCTGGATCTGGTGAGCGAGTACTGCGATAAATATCATAATCAGGACAAGGACCTTCCTTACCGGGAGGGCGACCGTATCCCATACGCCAGAAGGGTCTATGACCACGAGGAGATGGTCAATCTCGTCGACAGCGCTCTGGAGTTCTGGCTTACGATGGGAAGATATACCGATGAGTTCGAGAAGGGGCTTGCGGAGTATATCGGCGTTCCTTTTGCCAATGTCGTGAATTCCGGCTCTTCCGCCAATCTTCTTGCGTTTATGGCACTCACCGCGCATCAGCTCGGTGACCGCGCCGTAAGACGAGGCGATGAGATCATCACTGTGGCGGCAGGCTTCCCGACGACCGTGACGCCGGCGATCAATTTCGGGGCCGTTCCGGTCTTTGTCGATGTGGAGATCCCAAGCTATAACGTGGATGTAAGACGCCTGGAAAATGCCCTTTCCGATAAAACGAAGGCAGTTATGCTGGCGCATACCCTGGGCAATCCGTTTAACCTTAAGGCCGTGACCGATTTTTGCAAAAAGCACGGGCTCTGGCTGATCGAGGATAACTGTGACGCCCTCGGAAGCCGTTACGAGCTGAACGGAAAGTGGGTCATGACCGGTTCCGCGGGAGATATCGGGACCTCCTCCTTCTATCCGCCGCATCACATGACCATGGGAGAGGGCGGCGCGACCTATACTGCCGATCC
>CAMNFX010000092.1 GCA_946537585.1 uncultured Lachnospiraceae bacterium | reverse complement strand
ACGTCAGCTGCTTCAAGTGCGGCGGCAAGGGCTGCCGTTTCTGCAAGGGCGAGGGATGGATCGAGATCTTAGGCTGCGGTATGGTACATCCGCATGTTCTGGAGATGTGCGGCATCGATCCGGAGGAGTATACCGGCTTTGCCTTCGGCGTCGGCCTGGAGCGTATTGCCATCCTCAAATATGAGATCGATGACATGCGTCTTCTGTATGAAAATGACTATCGTTTCCTGAAACAGTTCTAAGGAGGGCGGAATATATGAATACACCACTTTCATGGATCAGAGATTATGTTCCGGCGCTGGACTGCACCGCAAAGGAATATGCTGATAAAATGACCCTTGCCGGCACCAAGGTCGAAAGCTTTGAAGTTCTGGACAAAAATCTTAAAAACATTGTTGTCGGCCGTCTTATGAAGGTCGAGCCGCATCCGGATGCCACCAAGCTGGTCGTCTGCCAGGTCAATGTCGGCGATGTCCGTGCTGACGGCGTAGATGATAACGGCAATGTGCAGATCGTCACTGGCGCGTCCAACATTACTCCCGAGGTCATCGGCGCTCTGGTGCCTGTCGTTTTGGACGGCGGCAAGGTTGCCGGCGGACATGACGGCGGCGCTCTGCCTGAGGACGGCATCGAGATCCATACCGGTTCTCTTCGCGGCGTGACCTCCTACGGCATGATGTGTTCAGTTGAAGAGCTTGGCTCTGACCACAACGCCTATCCGCTGGCTCCCGAGAGCGGCATCTATATCTTTGACGATGCTCTGATCAGCGAGCTTTCCTTAAAGCCGGGCGACAGCGCAATTTATGCCTTCGGCATGGACGATACCGTTGTCGAGTACGAGATCACCAGCAACCGTGTAGACTGCTATTCCGTCATCGGCATTGCCCGTGAGGCTGCAGCCGTATTTGACAAGCCCTTTATCATGCCGAAGGTGGAAGAGAGCGGCTCCGATGAGGACGTCCATGACTTCCTGAAGGTCACCGTCGCCGATGCAGAGCTCTGCCCGCGTTATACCGCCCGCATGGTCAAAAACATTCGCTTTGCGCCGAGCCCCGAGTGGATGCAGAAGCGTCTGAGAAACGCCGGCATCCGTCCCATCAACAACCTTGTCGATATCACCAACTTCGTCATGCTGGAGTACGGCCAGCCAATGCATGCCTTCGATTATGATACGCTTTCCGGCCATGAGATCGTCGTAAAGACCGCAGCTGACAATGATCAGTTCCAGACCCTGGACGGACAGATGCGCGCTCTCGACCATACGGTCCTGATGATCAATGACGGTGAAAAGGCTATCGGTATCGCAGGCATCATGGGCGGTGAGAACTCCAAGATCACCGAAAATGTTAAAAATGTTGTCTTCGAGAGCGCAAACTTCAACGGCGTCAATATTCGTCTGAGCGCCAAGAAGATCGGTCTGCGCACCGATGCTTCTTCGATCTTCGAAAAGGGACTTGACCCGGCCAATACTGTCCAGGCTGTCAACCGTGCATGCGAGCTCGTAGAAGAGCTTGACTGCGGCGAGGTCGTCGGCGGCATGGTCGATATCTATCCTGAGCCGGAGACCGAAAAGCGCATCAAATTTGAGCCGGACCGCATCAACAGCCTGCTCGGCACCTCCATCAGCAAAGAAGAGATGCTGGCTATTTTCAGGAAGCTCGAACTTGTGTACGATGAGTCTTCCAATGAGGTCATCATCCCGAGCTTCCGCCGGGATCTGCTCGCCACCTGTGATCTGGCAGAAGAGGTGCTCCGCTTCCATGGCTATGACAAGATCGAAGATACGCTTCCTGTCGGCGAGGCAACGACCGGAAAGCTTTCCTGGAAGCTCAGAGTCGATGCTGCTGTGAGAGATACCGCAGAATATGCCGGCTTCAATCATGCCATGACGTATGCATTTGAAAGCCCGAAGGCATTTGATCTCCTCGGCATTCCGGCGGATGACCCGCTCCGCAGGGCTGTCGTCATCAGCAATCCGCTCGGTGAGGACTTCTCGATCATGCGCACCCAGCCGCTGAACGCGATGCTGACCGCGCTGAGCTTCAACTTCAATCACCGCAACGAAAATGTCTGGCTTTATGATATGGCCAACATCTACCTTCCGAAGGCACTGCCTCTTACAGAGCTTCCGGATGAGCGGGAACAGCTCTGCCTTGCAGGATATGGCGACAATATTGATTTCTATGTTCTGAAAGGTGTGATCGAAGAGATCTTTGCAAGGCTCGGCATGAAGGAGCGCTATGAGCTGAAGACGGATGCTCAGAGGCCTTACTTCCATCCCGGCCGCAAGGCGGACATTTATTACGGCGGAAAGCTGATCGGCTACATGGGCGAGATCCATCCGGCCACGGCAGAACGCTACGACTTTAAGCAGGGCGCAAGAGTTTACCTTGCAGTCCTCGACATGCCGGTCGTAACGGAGTTTGCAAGCTTCGACCGCCGCTATGAGGGCGTTGCACGCTTCCCGGCAGTGAGCCGTGACATTTCCATGCTCGTGCCGAAGAACGTTATGGCAGGAGACATTGAGCATATCCTGCTGCAGCGCGGCGGCAAGCTCATGGAAAGCTTCAGCCTCTTTGACATCTATGAGGGTCTGCAGGTCAAGGCAGGATTCAAGTCCATGGCCTATGCGCTCACCTTCCGTGCAAAGGATCATACGCTGACCGATGACGAGATCAATTCCGCCATGAAGAAGATCCTGAACGGACTTGGCGGGCTTGGCTGTGAGCTTCGTTCCTGATATAAGTATCTTGACGATTTATGGAAACTATGCTATAAAAGATATGTTATGCGTCCGGACTGTATCCGGACGCAGCCAATAATCCCGTCACAAGGCAGGTGAGACAAGATGACGATCCTTTTAACCGTAATATATGTTCTCCTCGGTGTTGCGCTGGCAGCCGTGATCCTGATGCAGGAAGGAAACACCGAAGGACTCGGCAGCATCGGCGGCATGGCCGACAGCTACTGGGGCAAAAACAAGGGACGCAGCATGGAAGGTGCTCTCGAGAAGTTCACGAAGTTCGGAACAGCAGCATTCATGATCATTGCCCTTGTACTGAACATTCTTATGAAGTAAACCATAAGCAAAAATGCGGCAGCCCTCAACGGCTGCCGTACTTTTTTCAATTTATTCTGAGGAACCGATCATGGGTAAGGACAGCATCAAGCTGATCGCGAACAATAAAAAAGCATATCATGATTACTTTGTCGATGAGACCTATGAGGCCGGCATCGAACTCTTCGGTACGGAAGTAAAGTCCATCCGTCAGGGCCATTGCTCGGTCAAGGAGGCCTTTATTCGTGCGGACAAGGGAGAGCTCTACGTAGAGGGCATGCATATCAATCCTTATGAAAAGGGCAATATCTTCAACAAGGACCCCTTGCGCACACGGAAGCTCCTCATGCACAGACCTGAGATCAACAAGCTGATGGGAAAGATCTCCGAGAAGGGCTTCACCCTCATTCCCCTGGAGGTCTATTTCCGCGGTCCGCGCGTGAAGGTAAAGGTGGGCTTATGCCGGGGCAAGAAGCTCTATGACAAGCGTGAGGATATGGCGAAAAAAGAGCAGAAGAGAGAGCTCGAGAGAGACTTCAAGTCCGCAAACATTCGCGTATAAGCCCCCGGAAGGATGACGAAAAGGAAGGCTTATCAACTGCAGTAGGAAAGAGTGAGATCATGAGCAACACTGAAGGCGCAGACAGCAGAACATCCGAATATTTACTGGGTTCGATTCTGATCATGCCTATGCTGACCGATGGCAGCAATCAGGGCAGTCTTTCGAAGCTTCGCAGTGTTTCTGCAGAGAAAACCATAGCTACCGCAGATCTTTCAATTGGTGTCAGAGAGCTTTTCGGGCAGAAAAACGGGCTTCTCGATGAGTGCCGGGAAGTCAAAGCTGCTGATTTTAACCGTATGCTGTTCGGTGACCGGAAAAGCTTTGACCTTATGGTTGAAAATGATCCCGCCCGCGTTCTCAGCATCGGTGATCTTATCATTTACATCTTTCATTCAGGTGTGGCCTTTGCCTGCTCTGTGATCCGGTATACGGATATCGGGATCCTGGCCAGGACCTGCCACCCGGGATATGCGAGCGGAAGCTGCAGATACAGCTTTCTGTCCGCAGAAAATGATAGAGCTTCTTTCTCTCCCGTGGAAGATGAAGATGTACCGCTTGAGCACCTTCTGGAAACAAAGCTTGAAGAGCTGGGTCTCAAAAGCTTCTACGGGAAGAACTCTCTGTTTCTCGAAGCCTATATCTACAATCTTGCAGTCCGTTCGGATCGCTTTATGACACTCGACGAGCTGCAGCAGGCCAGCTTCCATATGCATCTGATGGCTCCTATGGAGGAGCCGGTGGAAGATCCTTCCGAGGAAGATGTCGCTTTCGTCTATTCCAAAAAAGACCTGAGTCTCGATTCCTACAGATGGGCGTGCTGTATTTCCTCTCAGACGATCTCCTATGTAACTGCGGATAAAAATATGGACTTTGCAGGAGAGATGAGTTCCCAGATCGAAGACGGTCTGCCGCTCACGATCCTGGCCCTGTACCAGAAATACACCTGTCTGCATTTCGGAAGGCTTCTGCTGGAAAACAGCAAGGGCAGAAAAAAGATCGCTGACATGAAACGGCGCATGCTGGCTTTCAAGGCTTACGGCACCGTCAGCGCAGCTACCATTTCCAGGTGGTATAACGTCCGTATGATCTATGCGGATATGCTTCAGTTTTTCGGAGTTCCGGAGGCAGTCTCAGAGATCAGCGACAAGCTCGAGATGCTTGCAGATGCACAAAAGGAGATGGAAGAGGAACGGACCAATGCACTGATGACAGGGATCACGATCTTCGGTATCGTATCTATCCTGGATTCCCTGATGTCGATTTACGAGGTGATCGTCAATGGCAATACCGCAGAGTGGTTCATGCTTCGCTCCTCCGTCGCCGTAATCGTGCTGCTGTTTATTCTGTTTATTTTCCTGATCAGGAAGATCAAATAGAGCTTTTGATCAAACCATAATTAACCTGCACATTGAAAAGGCTGCCGGTCAAACGGCAGCCTTTTAAAGTGGACCTGAGGGGAGTCGAACCCCTGTCCGAAAACCAATTCCTCGTTCTTCTACTATCATAGTCTGTCGGGAAGGATTCGCTTTAAGAAGCGGTGGCAGACACCCGGATCAAAAAGCTGAGCTTCATCATACGCCCATATACGCAAAGCTTAGTATATGTCGTTTCCTGCCAGATCGACGCCTCTTTTCCTGATGAGCAGGTGCATCAGGGGAGACGAACAGCCCTTAGGCTGCTACTGCAAAATTATCTTCTGCGTTTATATTTAGGTTTGAGATTTAACGCATCATCCTGCGGATAGCTTCACCGACTGCATGATCCCCGTCGAAACCGGTACAAGCCCATGGTGAATGCGGAAGTTTCCTTCAACGGCTCTTATTATAACCGCAAAGCACTTACAAAGCAAGTACAGTATTTCTCTCGGTATTAAACATGAGGTTTAACAAATGGAATGTCCTTTACATTCGCATACGCGAAATGCTACAATCATGGGGACATCGTAATACGGTATACATGAAACCGGCGCATCGCCTTCGCACTTTGTGCCCGGCACGCTGAGTTTCATAACAGGAGCGTATCATGGGCGAGTTTTTACAGTCATTTGATATACGGAATAAAAAGGGTATTTCAGCTGCGGCAGTGATCGGGGCAGTCCTTGCAGCCCTTGGTATTGCCGGACATCTGCATCTTCTCGATCCTGTCTTCGGGGCTGAGGCCATTGCACGCAATTTGTTTTTGAATCTTGCCCCCAATTACAAGACCGGTCTTGCCTATGCTGTGATCGGCATTGCCCTCATCGCGATCGGCATGATGCCGGATAAGTATGTACAGGCAGACCTCTATAC
>CAMNFX010000091.1 GCA_946537585.1 uncultured Lachnospiraceae bacterium | reverse complement strand
AAATTTGCAAGTACACTCGCAAATTTTGTTCATTTGTCCCTTAGCTCATTTTATGTATCGGAGGCCTCTTTCCTTTCCTTGTCCTTCAGAACCTGCTGCTCCATAAAATCCTTCAGCCGTTTTGTAACGGATTTACGCGCCGCTTCGGCACAGTCATAGCTGAGGCGTACCGTATAGTCGTCCCGGGTGATGTCATGGATCCCTTCCAGCTTCAGGCTTCCATAAAGCTCCGGCATTTCTTCCATAGCCTTTTCCACGGTCTTTTTCAGGAAAGCCTCGGTCTCAGCCATGCCCGCATGGCGTTTCAGCGGAAGCTCCATCACGCAGGAGGATTTCAGCCGGCTCATATTGACGACATTGCTGATCTTGCTGTTGTTCAGGATCTTGACATTCTGCCGGTCATCCGTAAGCTCTATGGTCCGGATGCCCATGTTCGTGACGCGTCCTTTCCAGTCATCGATCTTCACTGCATCCCCCATATGGATCGAATCCTCTATGGCAATGAACAGACCGGCGAGGATATCCGCAGCCATATCCTTGGCGCCCATGCCGACGGCGATGGAAACGATTCCTGCCGATGCTAAAAGCGCTGTGGTATTTACGCCAAACATATACAGAATACCGATCACGATCAGTGCGCCCGCGGCATAGGCAACAGAACTGTCGGCCAGTTTAAGGAGTGTCCTGACCCGGGGGACTGCCCGTTTTTCCGCTTCCTGCAGCCCCGTCCGGATAAGGATCGCGACGGTAAGCGTAACGGACAGGAAAAACAGAGCCGCCCACAGGGAAAACAGATGAACTCCCCTCGACCATAAGCCCCCGAATACGAAGGTGAAGGCCGGCCAGACAAGAGTATAGGCGGCCACCAGGGTGATCCCTGCCAGCAAAGTGAAGAAAATGGCGTAACCGTAAGTGAAGATCATCAGAGGATGATTCCGGTCTGCTTTTATTTCCTCCTCTGTAATATCGCCACTTGCAATCGCTTCGTTCATCGCTGCCACACACAGCTCGCAGGCTTTCGGACAGTAGAGGAATCCTGTGATGAGAAGCACCGCCAGGATCATCAGAAGGGAAAGAAAGCTCAGCGTGCTTTCCGGATGGTCCGGAACCATAAACAAAAGAGTTTTTATGCCATCCGAGACACCCGATACATACATGGTCTTTCCGTCGTATTCTGCGAAGCCCGCATAATCATCGCCATAGGTATCCGTTGCGATGTAGTAATCCGCTTTGAGTCCGATCTTGTTTTCGTCAGTGTGCGCGAGGAAAACGCCTGTTTCGTTGTCAATGACGGCAGCCTCATTTCCCTCCGTTACGGCAAAGGAACTGACGGTATGTTCAAGGGTTTCGTTTTCAAGCTCCGCATTCATGGCTGCGGCGTCAAAGACAGCGAGCAGAAAACCGTCCGGCTCTCCGGTTTCCTTTGTCATAAGAATTGCTGTGCCGATCTGCTGTTTTTTTGTGTAGGGATCCTCCGCCGGTCCCACCACTGCAAAAGGATATCCCAGCAGTACTGCCCGGTATTCGTCACTTAAGTTGGCCTCCGGCCCGCCTACGGAAAAGCCGGTATAACTGTTGCTTGCAGTGATCTCATGCCCGGTCTCATCAAAGAGCATCAGATAATCCGCACGAAGAGTATCACAAAATGCCTCAAGATCACTGTGTGTCCGGTACTCCTTATGGTCGGTCAGAAGAAGCGCCAGCGCACTGGTCCTGGTCCTGTAGAGGTTTTTATAGGAGCTGCGGATCGTTTCCTGCTGATGGTCATGCCATTCCACCTCATTTTCGAGAGCTGTCCGTTTGGTTGTACCGATATAGGCGATCGTCGCATTGTTCTCCAGTGCCAGAAGCATCACCGAAAAGCAGAAGATGGCGCCAAGGATCAGGACACGTCCGGCCCGTGTTGTCCGGCCCATATCGCAGCGAAAGGCCGCCGGGTCATCGCCGATATCTTTTCCGGGGCTCAGCTTGAGTGTATAAAGAGAGAACAGGATCAGACTGAGAATGATAAAAGCGGAAAGCGCCAGCGCACTGTAAACGCTGGTGCTGAGAAACTCCGCGAGAGGCACCAGCATAAGAATATCGGCATCCATCTTCGGATAAGGCAGCCGCAGTGCGAGAGCCGGACGGCCAAGGAAGGAGGTCAGGCAGCAGGAGCTATCGCTTCCCATGCTGATAAAGCCGGTCTTTTTCAGGAAAATGCCGGAGACCTCTGCCATAAGCTTCTCCCGCTCGCTGTCGGTGAAGCTGTCAAGCGGATATCCTTCCAGGACGCCTTCGCCTGTCCGGACAAAGGCTGAAGCCTCCAGTCCGGAGAGCATGCGCTTAAGCACGCTGGGCCAGTTGCCGAGCGTATTGTAGATATCCAGCAGCGGATCACAGGAAAACTCAAAAACAAGCCTTTGTCCTGCTTCTTTCTCAAGCGGAAGCATGACAAAGCCGGTCCCGTCATAGTCCTGGGCCGTTTGGCTATCCTCCCGGGAAGCCGGATAAAGCTCAAGGTAAGGCGTACGCATTTCAAGCGCACGGACCCTCGTTTCGAACAGCTCCGCCGGACACACCGGGCCCGTGGTGTTTAAAACCGTTCCTTTCTCATCTGTGAGGGAAACACTTTCGGCCAAAACCACGCTGCGGATCTTTTCCAGCTTTTCTTCAGCGGAAAGATCTGTTTCTTCCTGAAAGACCTTCACGCCCAGCTCTCCCCGGGCGATGACATCCTCTTCGAAGACAGCGCTTCGCGTATACAGCTCTTCCTCGCGGTCCTCAACTATGACAGGCACCTCGCGGATATACTGATCCAGCAGCTTCAGCTTGCTGTAGCTGTTCAAAAGAAGAACCAAGATAAAGACAATGCCGGCAATGAGCAGTGCTGTCAGCACAGTAAAAGTCTGCAGCTTTTTTCCGCTCTTTTCCCGTATAGGGGTTCTTACCTGTTGAAAGCGTTTCATGACAATCCTCCTGTTATCCTGTCATCAATTGTATCACAGATAAGTTTTCCTTTCGAGGCAATAAGCACTCCGGGAAACGCTTTCCAGTCCAGGGCATCGACTCCCCTGATCTCATTTTGATAAAGCTCAAGGTCATTCCCGCTCATGAATTTTACCAGAAGGCACTGCAGAACTTCAGACAGATCCTCATTCATTACGCTGCCGTACATTTCAAGCGCATCCCGGTTTCCCAACAATGTTGCCGCGGCATCCACCGTACCTGAACCTAAGCTTTCAATCAGGGGGTCCTCGTCCCAGTACAGAAGGTGTACTTTGTTTCCGCCCTCTTTAAGCGCAGCGGCGCTCTGCAGCATACCGGAAGCGGTCCGGTGCTCAACCAGCTCTGCATTTGTGTCAGGCGTGCCGGAACTGTCTGAAGTACCCTTTAGATCGGCAATTTCTGCGGATACGAGGTCTCTGTAGTTCGACTCGCCGATAAAGGAGCGGAATACCAGTCTCTCGCTGTTCGGGATGCCGAAGATAAATTCAATGCCAAAGGCGGCTCCTTCCTGATATGCGCGGTACACTTCGGCAGGGATCAATGATCCGTCACAGGTCGGCGCGCATATGTTGTGCCAGAGCTTCTGCGCCGCCTCCTTAAGGGCGTTTTCGTCGAGCTGCATAAGCTCCTTCATCGAGGAGGTCTTTGTTTCCTTCAGCAGGCTCTCTGCCAGGGCCCTGGAGGCATCCGGCGTTTCATAGGCTGTTTCCGGGCTTCCAAAGAACACAAATGCTTTCTGAAACAGCCCCTTTGCACGCTCGCTTGCTGCAAGCAGGCAGATGGAGGAAGCTCCCGATTCAAAGCCCATCACAGTGATATTGCCGGGATCTCCTCCGAAAGCGGCGATATTTTCCCTGATCCACTTCAAAGCTGCAATCTGATCCAGAAGACCGAGATTGATGCTGTCCGGGAAGGCATTACCGCCGGGAACCAATGAAAAATCAATAAATCCGAAAATGCCGAGACGGTAATTAAAGCTTACAAATACTGTGTCCGGATGTGCATGCACAAGCTGATCGCCGTACAGCAAAGGATCGGTGGAACCTCCGAATGTGAAATCGCCGTGGTGGAAGAGTACGAGAACGGGCTTTTTTGCATCGGTCTTCTTTGTGCTGACGCAGAGATTTAAGTAAAGGCAATCCTCACTCTGACGATGATGCTTTAAGATCGAGCCCTGATGCTCGACCTGTACGGCGGAAGGACCGAAATTTTTTGCCTCATAGATGGCATCGGATGAGGGAAGCACTTCCGGCGCCTTCCACCTGAGGTCTCCGACCGGTGGCTTTGCGTAGGGGATCCCCAGATAGATGATGGCGTCCTTTTGCTTTTCTCCGATATAGATACCGGTCCTTGTCTTTACGGAAAGTTCTTTCTCAAAGTCTCCGGAGAGAGACTGGTTCTGCCGGTTGATTTCATCAACATCCTCTTGTTTTACATCAAATACATAGCCGTTCTTTCCATCTCCGTAACGGCTGCGGACCTTTCGGATGCGGTATCCCCGGAGAAGGAGGTTCACGACGAAGCCGAGAATGGGAAGGCCGACAACAAAGGTGAATTCGTCGAGCAGATAATCGAGCATGGAAACGCCCATCCATCTTACGGAGACCGCATGGGCAGCGAGAAAAATCAGAAGCACTGCAGCATAAGTGAAGAAGCGATTCTTCCTGCTTTTCTGGACCGCTTTACTGAAGGCAATTTTGCTTATGATTTCTTCAAGCACGATACCCAGGGCAAAGCTTGCCGCCACGCATACATATTCATGTAAGCCCAGAAGTCTCGAGATCGTTTCCCCGTAGCCGTAGCCAAGAGCCGATACGAACGCAACAATAAAATCATCAACTGTAAATATTTTTTTCATCAGAGCGTCTCCTCGATCGCTTTCTTCACGTCTTAGTTCATCATTTTACACAGGTTTCAGGATTTATCAATCTTTGCACTGTCGGGAATCGTGATCGTGACTAAGGTCCCGCCGCCTTCATTCGGCGTGATTGTGAGCGTTCCGTTGCACATGATCTCAAGCCTTTGCCGGATGTTTCGAAGCGCGATATGCGGGCTGCCGTCATCGGCAAAGTTAAAACCGCGGCCGTTATCCGCGATTCTGATCTCACTTCCGGAGTCCGTCTTCCGCGTACGGATGAAAATATGCAATATACCGGCATACGGATCTCTGCCGTGCTGTACGGCATTCTCCACAACAGGCTGCAGCGTCAGCGGCGGCACACGGAAATGGATATGGGGCGTGTCGTAATCGACAGACAGACTTTCCTCGTACTGGGCCTGCTCCAGCGGTCGATGCCGGGTACGACTGTGATAAACCACAATCCGAGCATACTTAACAGAAGCGCTGCGCCGAGTATGGAAAAAAATTGGAACAGTCCCTTGATTTGGGTTTATGAAATAAAATACAATATACATTATAGCAGAATAATGCAAAGGAGGGCAGAGAATGAGAGCAGATAAGATCATCATTCACCGCACAGGAACTCGCTGAAGTTATAAAGAAGCTGAATGAGGAAGGGCTGGATCACCGAAAAGACCAGGCTGCCCGAGTTTGCCAGGACGCCTGAGGCGTTCCCGCCGGCAAACGAGTGCATGAGTGTGGAAGAAATGATACTGGGCTATACGATCAACGGCGCGAAGCAGCTGGGTATTGAAGATAAAAAGGGATCTATCACTGCCGGAAAGGATGCAGACTTCCTGGTATTCGAAAACGATCTCCTCACGGCGGAGCATGAAGGATTCAGTTATAACATGCCATGCGGTGTGTATTTCAGCGGGAAGAAGATGAACTGAAGCAATAACAATTATGGAAGAACACTCGGATTAATTTGATTGACTGAGAAAAGGAGGCATAAGCGATGAGTGGCATGGCAATGATGGGATTGGAAGAAGCAACACAGAAGATGTATGCGTTATACGGTGAGAACAAAAAAATTACTGACGATAATTATGACCG
>CAMNFX010000090.1 GCA_946537585.1 uncultured Lachnospiraceae bacterium | reverse complement strand
ACGGGGATCCTTGCAGAAAGCAGTTCCATGACCGTAAAGAAAAACAGGCCGACCATCAGCCCGATCTTCATGGATTCACGGGCACCCCTTCGCGCACCTTCCCAGTTTCCGGCTCCTACGCGGTGTGCGACAAGTACAGAGCATCCGGCAGTCACAGCCTGTACGGTAGCGTTCACCAGCCAGCCGGGTGAAGTGACGAGCGCAACAGCCGTCGTGGCAAAAGCCCCGATCGATCCGACCATGGCTGTATCCACCAGGCTGACGAGGGTCATCAGAAGGTTTTCCATGATCACGGGGATCGCAATGCGCGTTGCCATCCTGATCTGCTGCTGCCGGTTTTGTGCTTTGGTAATATCTTCCATCTGTATGAAGCAACCACCCACAGCTGTAAAAGGAAAGCAATGGGTGGTTCATAATTGGTATTTGCAATATTGAAAGCTGTAATGGACAGTTTTGTCCCGGCTGCAGGATCAGCCGAGGACCTTCAGGCTGTCGATCACGAACTGCTCCATTTCGCCGATCTCAAGAACGCTCTTATGGAGAACAGGCTTTGCCTTAAGCTCCGCAAGCGGTTTCGGGATGCTCTCTCCGGTCTTTTCAGCCAGGGCAGCCATATAATCGAAACCGTCCGCATTTTCATGCAGCGGGCCGAAGATCGCCTCATATACATCTTTGGCAAATTTGAAGGGGCTGGCAGTGGAAAGGATCACCGTGGGGACCTTCGCCTCACCGGCTTCTTTTCTGTCTTCTTCCATAAGCTCCGCAACACGGTAGCCGACTGCCGTGTGAGGATCGATCAGCCTTCCGTCCTTCTCCCAGGCCTTGCGGATCGCGCGCTTTGATTCCTCATTATCTGCATATGCGGCATCAAAGGTCTCGTCCAGCTTTTCCATTACGGCATCCGTTACCTCAAAGCTGCCTTTTTCTGCGAGGTCCTTCATCAGTCCTGCGACATAGCTGCAGTCACCGTCTGCGGCGTAATAAAGCATACGCTCCAGATTGGAGGAAACGAGGATATCCATGCTGGGAGAGATCGTCTTTACGAAGGGGCGTTTTTTATTGTACACACCTGTCGTAAAGAAGTCTGTCAGTACATTATTCTCATTTGATGCGACGACAAGACGCCCTGCCGGAAGACCCAGCGCTTTGGCATAGAAGCCGGCAAGGATATCGCCGAAATTACCGGTGGGAACGATAAAGTCGACCTTGTCTCCGTAGCTTACGGCGCCGCGCTTCATAAGCTGCTTATACGCCTCAATATAATAGACGATCTGCGGAACGAGACGGCCTACATTGATGGAGTTGGCGCTCGACAGGCTGATCCTGCGCTCTTTCCTGATCGTGTCAGAGCAGCGTGCAAAGATCTGCTTTACTCCGGTCTGGCAATCGTCAAAATTGCCCTTTACCGCAGCGACATTCACATTGGAGCCTTCCGCTGTCGCCATCTGCAGATACTGGATGTCGCTGACGCCTCCGTCCGGAAAGAATACGGTAATGCCGATGTTTTCCGCATCCCGAAAGCCTGCAAGGGCAGCTTTTCCGGTGTCGCCGCTTGTCGCAGTCAGGATCATGACCTTTTCATCCTTCAGGGCCTTGCTCATAAGCTGCGGAAGCATGCAGAGCGCCATATCCTTGAATGCGGCAGTGGGACCGTGATAAAGCTCGAGAAGATAGCGATCTCCGATCTGTGAGACCGGTGTAAGGTCCTCAGTTTCAAATTTGCCGCGGTATGCTTTGCTGATGCAGTCCTTCAGCTCATCTGCGGAATAATCGTCAAGAAGCGCGTGAAACACCTTGTAAACGATCTGCTCATAATCAAGCTCCATCAGAGACTTCATATCAAGTCCTGCGTTAAAGATATCATCACTGACATAAAGACCGCCGTCAGGGCAAAGTCCCTGAAGGATCGCCTCCTTTGAGCTGACCTTTTCCTGACTGCTTCGCGTGCTGTGGTAAAGCATATTCCTCTCTCCTTACTCTTTGGCGTTAATGATTTCTATATCATCCAGATAATCATCCTCTGCGGGGGTTACTTCATCGTGGGAACGGCGGATCATCTCATCGGCCTGCGCTCTTGCCTCGGGGCTTACAGCACCCCGCGCGATCTTATCGATGGCTTCAGGGATGAGATCCAGCAGGCGGGTAAACGTATCCTGATTTTTAACATTCACAAGCCTTGTATTGCCGTTTTGCAGGATCAGCATGGCTACGGGGGAGATCTTTGCGCTCATGGCACCGGCGCCGTTATTTTTGGCGTTGTTTTTTAACGCGCCGCTGGCCAGTCCGGCGGAGACCTCCACCAACGGCACGATCGTCACATCGCCAAGCTGTACCGGCTCGCCGACAACAGTCTTGGACTGCAGCATTCCTTCCATCCCCTTAAACAGGGCCTGAAGCGTTACTCCAAGTCCGTCATTGCTCAGGTTATAATCCACTTTTACGTTATCGCTGATCTTTCCCATGCGTAATCCTTTCTGCAGACCCTTAAACGGCTGTTCAGTTCAGTATTTCCTGCTGTACGATCGTTTTTGCCTGTTTGTATATTAATCTTATCCTCTTATTTAAGAGTACTCTGGCGGCAGCCCACAAAAGCACGGCAATACGGACTGCGCCGCGAAGGCTCCCGTCAAAATCGTGGATCTCATGATCAAAGTCCGGAACGATTTCGACCTGCCGGATCAGGGAGGGGCTTAAGAGCAGTAAGATCTCGAGTACCTGCGCCGTTGTATACGGATCTCCCGTTCCCAGTATCAGCTTTCCGCTGCCTTTCTTCGGCGCAAGCTCCCTCAATACCCGAAACAGCATCTTCTTCAGCAGCTTGAACGCTGGAGCATTTTCACTGGCGGTATATAGATTGATAAGCTTTGAAGCAGCTTCGCATTTCTGCCTGATCACCCGGTATACTGCTTTGAGCGTTACACTTATATCCTTACAGGTCTCCGACACCCTGCGGAAGAATCCGGCAAAGACGTTTTCTCCTTCCTCATCCCTATGCGTGTCATCTTCCGATAAAGGCACGGCCTCCCCGGATGCAGTTTCCGAGTTTACGGCATGCGAGTCAGACGGGGCGGGTTCAGCATGAACCGGGCCGGAACTCTCTTCTTTGACAGCTGGAGCGTCCAAAGAAAGTTCATCGTCTTCAGGCGGACGGATGTCAATGGATGTCTGCGACGGGCTCTCTTCATCGGATGTAATGCCTTCGTTGTCATCACTCGGCTCATTGTTTTTTCGAACCGGGATGCCAAGGACTTTGAAAACAAGCTCAAAATGCTGGTCGGCATCACTGCGGTAGACAGCATCGAGCTGCAGAAAGTCAAGCAGCCATCCCGCATGCGCTTTTCCGTCAGGAACACCTGAGATAAAGCTTCCCTGAGCCTTGTAACGCACAGGTACGAAAAGAACAAGCCCAAGGATCAGGAGGATGAGTCCGAGCAGGACGAGGAGCACAATGCCAATCCATTTGATGATCGAAAGCAGCATCAATCCTCTCCTTCAGCTCACATTCCGCCTTCGGTGATCACACGGATGTTTTTTTTCATATAGTCAAACAGAGAGATCAGAGTGAGTGCGGCAGCAACCGCAGTAAGCGCAATGACAGGTCCCTTCCCGATCATCAGGGGAAGCTTTGGAAGGATCAGTACCATACAGAGCAGCATCTGAGATACGGTTTTGAATTTACCCCACCAGCTTGCGGCGATCACGATGCCGTTATCTGCCGCTACGAGCCGGAATCCGCTGATGATGAATTCGCGTGCAATGATGAGGATCACGATCCATGAGGCCAGAGAGCCTTCCGCCGTCAGAAGGATAAGGGCAGAGCAAACGAGAAGCTTGTCTGCAAGGGGATCCATAAACTTTCCGAAATCCGTGACCAGATTGCAGCGTCTTGCGATCTGTCCGTCCAGAAAATCCGTAAAGGACGCAATACAGAATATCGCAAAGGAGATCCAGCGAAATACAATAAATGATCGTGCCCCGGGATCCCCGGCAAATGCAGATGCACGAAGAGCGTCAATACCGGCTCCGCCGGGAGCATGAATGCTCAGAAGCATAAATATCACAAAAAAGGGTATCATCAATACCCTTAAGCATGTCAGTTTATTCGGGAGATTCATATGCATAGTAAACCCCTTACGAAAGCACGGAAGGAATGATCTCGCCCATCAGATCATATTCGTGGGCGCCCGTTACCCGTACACGCACCATATCCCCTGTCATCAGCTCGCGCCTGCCTGCGGGAATATAAACAAAGCCATCAATATCGGGGGCATCCATATAGGAGCG
The DNA here is from genome assembly GCA_946537585.1 of uncultured Lachnospiraceae bacterium. Taxonomy (GTDB): domain Bacteria; phylum Bacillota; class Clostridia; order Lachnospirales; family Lachnospiraceae; genus Avilachnospira. Next base: position 1,675 of record CAMNFX010000090.1, on the reverse strand, counting down.
TCCGACATAAACATAGCCTTCATCCGTCAGTGTCTGTTCCGGCAGTTCTGCCGTATCCGCATCTTCTGTGATCCGGCCCTCGATCAGGATATCCAGCTCCCTGCCGATCTTTTCCTGCGCTTTTTTCCAGGCGATCTCCTGCTGAAGCTCCATGATCTCATTGCGTCTTAAGGCCTTTGTTTTTGCTGAAACCTGATGACTAAATGCTGCGGCTTTCGTGCCTTCTTCCCTTGAGTATTCAAATACTCCGAGGCGATCAAACTCCATTTGACGTACAAATTCAGCAAGCTTTTTATGATCTGCATCTGTTTCCCCCGGAAATCCGGATATCAGCGTTGTACGGATCACAATATCCGGAATCAGTTCTCTCAAATGCCGGATCCTGTCTGTGATCTCATCATGTGTGGTTCTGCGGGCCATCCTCTTAAGTATATGGTCGGAAGCATGCTGGATCGGTATATCCAGATAATGGCATACCTTGGGAAGACGGCGGATGCATTCGATCAGCTCATCGGTGATCTCCTCCGGATAGCAGTACATCAGACGGATCCACCTGAGGCCTTCGATCGCGTTCAGAGCCTCCAGAAGCTCAGGGAGGCATTTTCTCCCATAGAGATCGGTCCCGTAGAGAGTCGTTTCCTGTGCGATCAGGATCAGCTCCTTCACACCGCTTTCAGCAAGCATCGAAGCTTCTTTTACCAGATCCTCCATCGGAACGGAGCGGTAATTGCCCTTAAGATACGGGATAATGCAGTAAGTACAGCGCTTACCACACCCTTCCGCGATCTTTAAATATGCGAAATGCCCTCCCGCGGTGACAAAGCGCTTTAATACAGGACGGTCCAGGAACACGTTTTCGGAAATGCCGCGGAAGGACTGCATATGGAGTACTCCGTCGTCCATTTCTTTCGTGAACGGCACATCACTGACCGGGTCGGTGCTGTCATTTTGAAGCCGCGCATTTTCATAGCCGTGCAGCACCTCGAGAATGTCCTGCCAGGAATTGGCGCCCATGAGGATATCTATCTCGGGAAGCGTTTCCTGGATCTCTGCTTTATAGCGCTCGGCCATACATCCCATCACGATCAGAAGGGGGGACTTCCCGGCCCGTTCGCTCTTCAGATCCGCCATGCGGATCAAAGTGCTGACGCTTTCTTCCTTTGCGTCATGAATAAAGCAGCAGGTGTTCACAATGATCACATCGGCAAGAGCAGGATCATCCGTAAACTGATATCCGTCATCAAGCATCAGCCGCAGGACTTTTTCCGAATCCACCAGGTTTTTATCACAGCCAAGAGAGATCAGATGAACATATCTTTTATGTTGTCCGGATCTTCCTCTCATTACTGTTCCGACTCGGAATGTGTTATCTTGACCTTGCCGGTATAGATCTCATCGATCGCGGCAGAAAGAGGCTTTTCATCGATCAGGTCCTCAGTGGTCGGCGCACCGTCAACAAGCTGTCTGGCCCGTTTAGCGGCTGCGATAACGACTGAATATCTGCTGCTGATGATGGGCTTATCAGGATCGCTGTCCTTGTTGACTTCCTTGATGATATCGCGGTAGGTCGGATATAACATTGCCATGACGTGTATACTTCCTTTCTGCTATAAACCTTCTTTTTTTTCATGAATCAGACGGCTCTTAAAGAGCCGCCCTTCATTCGGAATCCGCG
>CAMNFX010000089.1 GCA_946537585.1 uncultured Lachnospiraceae bacterium | reverse complement strand
TCAGCGCCTCGTCGATCAGGTTCGCGACCAGCTGCTTCTTGGACACGCCGCGCGCCTCCATCAGCATCGGATACATCGAGATCGCCGTAAAGCCCGGCATCGTGTTGATCTCGTTGAAGATGACCTCACCCTCTTCACTCACGAAGAAGTCAACACGGCTCAATCCCGTACCGTCCACCGCACGGAAGATCGCCTGCGCGTCATGACGGATCGTTTCCACGACATCCTCCGGAAGATCCGGATCGACCACGGTCTGGGAGTCGGGATTGTTGTACTTGGCGTCATAGTCATAGAATTCCGCGGCAGCCAGGATCTCTCCGACGCCGCTCGCAAAGATCTCTCCGTCTCCTCCGCCGAATACGGCGCACTCGATCTCACGTCCGCGGATCAGCTCCTCGACAAGGATCTTGGAGTCCACCTCTGCTGCCTTCAGCAGTCCCTCCTTCAGTTCGTCCCGGTTCTTTGCTCTCGATACGCCGCAGGAGGAGCCGGCCTGGCTCGGCTTGATGAAGACCGGATAGCTGAGCTGTACCTCCACATGCTCCGCGACCTTATCGAGGTCCTTCAGCTCATAGGCGTGCACGCCGACATAATCCGCCTGGCGGATGCCGATGCTGTCGACGATGATCTTCGTATAAAATTTATCCATGCAGACTGCCGAGGTCAGGATGCCGCAGCCTACATACGGGATGCCGGCAAGCTCTAAAAGTCCCTGCACCGTGCCGTCCTCTCCGTACTTTCCATGGAGCACGGGGAATGCCACATCCAAAGCCACGTCAACGACCGTGTCGTCCGGTCCGGTCACGATCACGCATTTTTTCTCGGCGTCCGGGCTGATCTCCGCAGTAAATTCCGACTTAGTCCAGCTGCCGTCACGGATGCTGTCGATACTGTCCGCCAGCACCCAGTGTCCCGTCTTGGTAATGCCGATCAGAAGGACATTCCACACATCGGTATCGATCTGGCTTGCCACGTTGCAGACGGACATGCAGGAAACCTCATGTTCTGAGGAGGTTCCTCCGAAGATGACGCCTATGTTACGTTTTTCCATACAAAACTCCTTAATAAAGACCTTAAGAATTTCTTTCGAATTCTTTCAATCTTCCTTCAATCTCTTTCCTTAACAGTATGTTATACTCTAACCATCAAAAGAAATGAATGCACTTCATCCTTTAAATCCTACACATATAGATAAGGGAGCTTCGAACGAAGCTCCCTGTTCTTTTACTATGAAAGTCAGTGAGCCGAGTCCTTTGGGACAAAGGCGACACGCTACTTTCATGTATACGTGGCGAAACAGCGTGAGCCACGGTTTCCTTATTTCGTCTTCTGATCGACTGTGCCGTCTGCTGCAGCATCCTTCGCCTCTGCGCTGACGCCCTTATGCATTGCATCCGCCTTCTCAACGCTTGCGATCGCTGCCTTCAGCATCGGGATACGGCAGTTCTTTCCGCCGAACTCAACGATGACCATGTCGCTGGTGATGTCGATGACCTGTCCGTACATGCCGCTGGTCGTGACAACGTAGTCGCCGACTGCGAGCTTGCTCATCAGCTCTTCCTTTTTCTTCTGCTCCTTCTTCTGCGGAGCGATTCCTACAAAGTAAAACAGACCGATAACAACTACGCAGTAAAGGATCAATGTAATTCCGTTCATGCTCTAACCTCCAAGCTATGATGCATTCCATACCGGTCCCTTCAGGGATCCTCCGGCACATGGATCAGTTTTTTCCGGCCTCCATGCTTTCATGCATTTCACGCCGATAGTCCTCAAAGCATCCATTCCGGATGGATGTTCTGATATCTTCCATCATTTTATTGTAAAAATACAGATTGTGCAACGTGCAAAGCCGCATTCCGAGCATTTCCCCGGCCTTCAGCAGATGGCGGATATAGGCCCGGCTGTAATCCCTGCAGGCAGGGCACTGACAGCCCTCTTCGATCGGCTTATCGTCAAGCTCGTACTGCTTATTGAACAGGTTGAGCTTTCCCATCTTCGTATAGACATGCCCGTGACGGCCGTTGCGGCTCGGGTACACGCAGTCGAAAAAGTCGATGCCGCGCGCCACGCCTTCGATGATGTTCAGGGGAGTGCCTACGCCCATGAGATAGGTAGGCTTCTTCCTCGGAAGATGCGGTACCACAGCGTCCAAGGTGCTGTACATTTCCTCATGGGTCTCACCCACGGCAAGGCCGCCGACTGCGTAGCCGTCGAGATCCATCTCCGAGATCTCCTCGGCGTTTTGGATCCGGACATCCTCCAGGATGCCGCCCTGATTGATACCGAAGAGAAGCTGGTCGGGATTGACCGTATCTTCGAGGCTGTTGAGTCTCTTCATCTCCGCCTTGCAGCGTTTGAGCCACCTCGTGGTCCTTGCGACACTCTGCTCGATATAGGGGCGCTCCGCCAGAGCCGGCGGGCACTCGTCAAAGGCCATGGCGATCGTCGAGCCCAGATTGGACTGGATCCGCATGCTCTCCTCCGGACCCATGAAGATGGGATGCCCGTCGATGTGCGAGCGGAAGCTGACGCCCTCTTCCTTGATCTTCCGAAGAGAAGCCAGCGAAAATACCTGGAAGCCGCCGCTGTCTGTCAGGACGGGACGATCCCAGTGCATGAACTTCCGTAAGCCCCCGAACTTTTTGATCAGCTCGTCTCCGGTCCGTACATGCAGATGGTAGGTATTGGACAGCTCCACCTGGCAGCCGATCTCCTTCAGATCGGCAGTGGAGACCGCGCCCTTGATCGCACCCACCGTTCCGACATTCATAAACACGGGCGTTTCGATCACACCGTGTGCCGTCTCGATATGGGCTGATTTTGCGCGGCCGTCCTCCGCGATGATCTCATATTTCATCATCTGTGATTACTTTTTGTTTTTCTTCTGCTTCTTCTCTTCCGCAGCAGCCGCAGCCACACGTGCATCCTTCTTTCCGTTCATGAGATTCCACAGCGGACCGGTCACGCAGACGGAAGAATATCCGCCGGCGATGATGCCGACCATCAGCGGAAGCGCAAACTCACGGATGGAGGAAACGCCGAAGATAAATAAGCAGAATACCATGACAAAGGTGGTCAGGGAGGTGAACAGGCTTCGGGTCAGGGTCTCGGTAATGGCGAGATTGACGATCTCCTCTCTTTCCCTGTTGGCATACAGCTTCATATCCTCACGGATACGGTCGAAGATAACGATGGTCGCGTTGATGGAATAACCGACGATCGTCAGCATGCAGGCGATGAAGGTGGAGCCTACAGACCACTTGCACAGAGCATAGAAGGTCAGGGTCACCAGAACGTCATGCACAAGGGCCAGGACCGCGGAGGATGCGAAATAGATGTTCTTAAACCGGAACCAGATATAAAGCAGCATCAGGATCGTCGCAATGACGACTGCCACAACGGCATCGCGCTTCATTTCCGCGGAAACGCTTCCCGAGATGTTCTCGGCAGTGATCAGCTCCTGATCCACGCCGAAGGCATCTACAAGTGCCTGGTTCAGCTTCAGACGGCCGTCCGTATCCAGGGAAGTGGTGCGGATCAGGACCTCATTGGTACCTGCGACCTTCTGGACCTGCGGGCTCATATCGCCGGTTGCTTCCACGACGACAGGCACAACGCTTGCGGAGATCTCATCCAGGGTGAGATCCTCATTGAAGGTAACATTGGTAGAAGTACCGCCCTTGAAATCCAGGCCGTAGTTCAGGATATCGCCGGTGCTTGCCTTGCTGACGCCCATCAGCACAAAGCCGAGGATGATGACCGCAAGGGAAAGGCCGTAGAACATCCTGCTCTTTCCGACAAAGTTGACCGGCTTTTCGACCGGCTGCTTGGTGCCGTAAAGGTTCGGGGTATCAGCGCCGAGCGCATAGAACGCGTTCAACAGCCATCTGGTGATGAACAGCGCAGTGACCATGGACAGGATGATGCCCAGTGCCAGGGTCTGTGCAAAGCCTCTGACGGTACCGGAGCCTCTGAAATACAGAACAGCTGCAGCGATGATGGTGGTCACGTTGCCGTCAACGATAGCGGAAAGTGCCTTGTTGAAACCGGCATGGATCGCCTCGCCGACACTTCTCTGCAGGCCCAGTTCCTCCTTGATACGGGTGAAGATGATGACGTTGGCATCCACGGCCATACCGATGGAAAGGATGATACCTGCGATACCCGGCAACGTCAGGGTGATCTCAAATGCGTCGAGCAGGATCAGGATCAGGCCGACATACATGCTGAGTGCAACAGAAGCTGCAAGACCTGCCACGCGGTAGACAAACAGCATGATCAGAATGACGATGCCGAAGCCGATCAGACCCGCTCTTAAGGAGGTGGAGATCGCCTGCTGTCCGAGACGAGCACCGACCACGTTGGAACGAAGCTCGGTCAGCTCCAGCTTCAGAGCACCGAGACGGATCGTAGATGCCAGATTGAACGCGGTATCATAGTCGAAGTTGCCGGTAATGGAGCAGTTTCCGCCGGTGATCGGCTCGTTTACGACCGGTGCGGAAACGATCTCATCATCATAGATGATGGCGATCTGCTTGCCGACATTTGCGGTAGTGGCATCCGCAAACTTCTTTGCACCCTCGGCAGTCAGGGTAAGGCCGACCTCATAGGAGTCCTGCTCACCTGCCTTGCCGTCGCGCTTTGCAACGCCTGCGGTCTGAACATCGGCGCCCTCGATGACCACATCGCCGACACCGGTAACATTGCCGCTCTCATCATAGGCAAATGTCACGAACTGCAGGGAACCCGGCTTGCCCAGCTCCTGCAGGATGGTATTTGCGTCGGAAACGCCGGGAATATCGATATTGATGCGGTTCGAACCCTCCTGGTAGACCGTAGCCTCATTGGAATAGTTCTCCGCTCTCTTCTGCAGCTTATAGATCGTGTCTGCCATATCCACGGCAGAAGGATTGGCTTCAGCTGCCTGATAGGTGATGCTGACGCCGCCGTCCAGATCCAGACCGAGCTTGATGTTCCTCATGTTGTTGACACCGAGGATGCAGAAAGCTACGGTCGCCGCAAGAATCAGGATCAGTCTGAATAATGCACTGCCCTTGCTCTGTTCCTTCATAGTTTCTTACCTGCCTCTAAAAATTAATTAAACGTCGGGGTCAAAAAAGTCATCATCCCCGACTGTGATGCATACAGACGGTAAAGGGCAGACTACTCCCTTTAACCGTAACTAATAAAAGATAGCACACTTGTGCGGATATTTCAATGGAATTTAAGGAAAAGTACAAAATAGGGCAGCCGCTTCGGCTGCCCTGTAATTGCTTATGAAATTGTGAGTTTTTAAGTTCTTATCTTACTCTGGTGATCGTCTGCAATGCGCTCATGAAATCCTGGTTATCGCCGTTCTGCTCAACAACAAGAATCTGTGCAAAGTTGGTGCCTTCAATCTGACGGATGTATGCATGATCATACATATCGCCGTAAGGAGTCTTTACAACTTTGCTGAGACGAACAAAGCTGTAAGCACCAAGGTTAACGCTTCCATCGCGGTTGCCGCCCTTGAATCCTCTGGTATCTGCGAGATAAGAGCCAATAAAGCTGTCCAGGCTTGTATTGCCTGCGGTGTACTTATCAAGGGCAATATAGTTGTTGATCAATACTGCGTTGCCGTCTTCAACGAACCAGTCAGTACCAGAACCAGAGTTTTCACTCTGAATCATTCTTCCAACGTTCATCGCATAGTTTGCCCAGTTGTTAGTTACTGTAGTACCACTAACAGAAGCATTCTCATACGGCAGAGCAAAGGTTGCATTGACCGGGCTATCACCCTGGCCGCTTCCCTTAATCGGGTTCTTGTATCCACCACCAACAGCGTTGCCCCTTGCACCCTTAATAGTCATAAGAGAACTAGTGCCAGCTGCTTCCGGTGAACCAGTTGCGCCACTGGATACCTTATAAACGCCGACAGCTGCCGGAGTCTCAACTGCTGCAGTTGCCTGTACATCCAAAACAGTTGCAGTAGCATAAT
>CAMNFX010000088.1 GCA_946537585.1 uncultured Lachnospiraceae bacterium | reverse complement strand
AAGATACAGGTCGCGATGGGACCCGTGATCGCGGAGGTCAGGATCGGTGCTATCCAGATGCGGGGATTGCGGACAATGTTGCCCATCTGCAGCATCGAGGTGCCGATGCCCTGGGAGACCAGGCCGCCCCAGCCGTTTTCGGCAAAGGACATCACCGCAAAACCGACCATCTGTGCGGAACATCCCGCAACCGCAGCACCGCCCGCAAGACCGACGAGTCCAAGAGCTGCGCAAATCGCTGCGGAGGAGATCGGAAGGGTCAGGGCTACGCCTACAAGTACCGATACGACGATACCCATCAGGAAGGGCTGCAGCTCGGTCGCCCACATGATCAGAGCGCCCATCTTCATGGCAGCCTTGCCGATGGCAGGCGCCCACCATGCAGAAAGTGCGATACCAACAGCAATCGTGACCAAAGGTGTCACCAGGATGTCGATTTTGGTCTCTTTAGAGACTGCCTTTCCCACTTCGGCAGCAATAATTGCGATAAACAGCACTGCCAGTGGGCCGCCGGCACCACCGAGGGCATTGGAAGCAAAACCAACGGTGATCATCGAGAACAGCACCAGCGGCGGGCAGTGCAGCGCATATCCGATCGCGACTGCCATCGCAGGTCCGCTCATCGCAGAGGCCAGGCCTCCGACTGTATAGTCGATACCGCTGACCGTAGCGACAGGCTGCGTCAGGAACGGGATGTGGAACTGTGTACCGATCGTGTTGATGATCGTACCGATCAGCAGCGAACAGAACAGGCCCTGCGCCATCGCACCAAGCGCGTCGATCAGGTAACGTTTGACAGAGATCTCAATATCCTTTCTCTTGAGAAACGCCTTGAATTTTTCCATGGATCACTCTTCTCCTTTCTCCATGAAGCCGATCCGATCCACCTGCTCCCGCAATTCGTGCCCGTGATCTTTGTTAAAATTTTATCAATAGCTTTTTATAAAAAAACCGCCACGGATATGACGGTTTTTTATATTGCGTATATACTATTGCAAAACGTCGGCAGTGTCAATCGTAAAATGTGATGAAAAAAACCTGCCAAATGAAGCTTCATCAGCTGCAAAATGTCATATTAAGTCATATCCTCAGTAGAAAGGACTGTTCTTGTTGAGCAGCAAGGACTGCTCATGATGCTCTGCAAACCGAAGCCTTCAATATCACTGCTCTGCGTAGGTGTCGAAGTAACCCTGGATGAACACGACCGGGGTTCCCTTATCGCCGGAACCGGAGGTCAGATCGCTCAGGGAACCGAGCAGGTCGGTCAGCTGACGCGGAGTCGTACCTTCGGATGCCATATTGCCTACGAGGCTGCCCTGCTTCTTGCGGATCGCGTCCTTCATAGCCTCTGCCAGCTCCTCGCCCTTCAGATCGCTGAAGTCGTTATCTGCAAGGTACTTAAGCTTCAGCTCGTTCGGAGTGCCTGCAAGACGCTCGGTATATGCCGGGCTTACGACCGGATCAGCCAGCTCCCAGATCTTTCCGACCGGATCCTTGAACGCGCCGTCGCCGTAGATCATGCAGTTCATCTTCACGCCGGTAGCCTTCTCAAGGCTGTCCTGCAGAGCGTTTACGAAGGTCTGGCAGTCTCTCGGGAAGAGCTTGACAGTGGTCTCGGTAGCCTTATTGGAGCCATAGAGGCCGTACTTCTCATTATAGCCGCTGCCGTTCACCGGAGCGTTCATGATGTCAGCCATGGTCAGGACCTTGTGAGCGCCTGCCTTCTCAAGTCTTCTTCTGGAGCGCTCTCTGGTATGGATATCGCAGCAGATCACGTCCTTGGTGTAATCAAGGATCGCGCGGCAGTCATTGGCAAAGATGAACTCGACCTCGCAGCCCTCTGCGTTGAAGAGATCGCGGTAATACTCGACATAGTCGACACCGGTGAACTGGTGCTTCACATAGCCGAAGAGCTCTCTGTACTTCTTCTCATCGAGGATATCGGAGTAGGGATTGACATCCTTCTCATCGAGCAGATCCGCGTCAAAGAGGTGGTTGCCGACCTCATCGGACGGATAGCTTAAGAGAATATATGCCTTCTTGAAGGCCTTTGCAAAGCCCTTGAGGCAGATCGCGATACGGTTGCGGCTTAAGATCGGGAAAATGATGCCGATGGTGTCTGTTCCGAACTTTGCGCGGCAGTCCGCTGCAATGTCATCAATGCCGACATAGTTGCCCTGCACACGTGCTACGACAGACTCGGTAACAGCAACGACATCCTTCTCATGGAAGGTCAGTCCCTGCTCTTCTCCCATCGCGGTCACGGAATCCGTAACAACCTTGATAAGATCCTCGCCCTGCTTCACGATCGGTAATCTGACGCCTCTTGAAACCGTTCCAACTGTCCTCATAATCAATACCTCACTATCTAATCTCTTATAGCCGGAGCACCGGCATATCGCTGTCATTCACAACTGTGTAATTATAGCAGGTTTTACATGCAAAATAAATATATTTCTGAAAAACCGAACACAGGGTAAACAACATATATCATCATGATTTAGGACTGCAGTATTTCAGAAAATACTGAGCGCCTGTTTTATCAGCAGCCATCCGGATCCGGGCCGGAAAACCATACCCGTCACCGCGAACCGGCGGATTCTGTTTTTCGGCCTGCGGCAAAAATAAGCACAGCAGAAAACAAGTGCCCCTGATTTTAAGAAAAACAGGATTGTAAATCATCAAAATCTGATGGAGTGATAGGAAAGTTTATGTTATGATTATGTCAATGTACCCGCATCTCATAGTTTATCCGGAAGGAAAGCAAAAATGAAGCCAATGACAACGCATGATCCAGACCACTCCACCCCTTTTACTGCGACAGGTTCTGAGTCCCCTTCCCTTTTTAAAGCACAAGAAGCTGACTGCTCGTCGCTTTTTGAAGTGGCAGCTTCCGGCTCCTCAGCTCCTTTTGATTCATCACCGGAGAGTCATAGGCCAATGGTTAAAAATCCCGTGTCCCTGTCAGTTTTTCTCCTCGCAGCCTCTCTTCTGCTCGCAGGCTGCGGGTCAAACCAAAGCCAGGTTACATCTGCAGCTCCTGAGACTTCTGCTGTTGAGACAGAAACAGCCGCGGAGACCGAAAGCGAAACCGAATCGGAAACGGAAGCAGAGACAGAGACAGAGACAGAAGCCGAAACTGAGGCAGAGACCGAAGCTCCGGATATTCCTCCGGAGGAAGGGCTCGTGCGGAGCCCGATCACCAATGAGTGGATCCCCGAAGAGCGTGCGAATAAGCGCCCGATCGCGGTCATGTATCCAACCGACAAAAAGGCCCAGCCCCAGTACGGACTCGACCGTGTGGAGGTCTTCTATGAGATCATGGAAGAAGGCGATATGAGCCGTCAGATGGGCATTCTCTCCGACTGGGAGGACCTAGAGCGCATCGGCAATATCCGCAGCACCCGCGAATACTATGTTTATGAAGCCCTCGAATGGGATGCGATCCTCGTACATTTCGGAGGCCCCGAGGTCCTGGTAAAGCCGATCCTCACACGTTCCGACGTTGACAACATCAACGGCGTGGACGGCGGCATGGGGCCCTCCTATGGTGCCTTCTACCGCGTCCCCGCCAATTCCAACTCCATGCATCGGGCTTACACCGACGGTCCGCATATCCTCGCCGCGATCGAAAAGGCCGGGTTTGCAAGGGACTACCGTCCGGAATATTATGACCCGGACCGCTGGCATTTTGCGAGGGAAACCGATCCCGTGGATCTTTCGACCCGTCCGGACGCTCTTCCCGCAAAGCGGCTCGATATGAAAGGTTGCTCCCCCATCACCGGGTCTGTTCTCGAGTACAATGAAGAAGACGGCCTTTATTACCGCAGCATTTACGGAAGTCCTCAGTGTGATGCCGTGACCGGCGAACAGATGGCATTTACCAACATCCTCATCAAGAGCGAGACCTACGGCCAGCGAGGCGCCGGATACCTCTACTACCACTCTCTTGACGGCGGCCACGAGGCCTGGTATCTGACCCGTGGCCATATCATCCACGGCACCTGGGCCAAGGACAACGAATACCACACGACCCGCTTCTACGATGACAACGGTGAGGAGATCACCCTCAACACCGGCCGCACCATGGTCTTCATCGCCCGCACCGGCACGGATTCCTTCGTGGTCGATGACAGGAAGGTGGAACTGTAAAGCCGTCAAACGTTATATCAGAAACTACAAAAAAGTCACCCATGAATCATCACGAAATCATGGGTGACTTTCTTTAATATATGTGTATATCACACGAAGAGGTCTAAATGGATGATCAGATCTCGTCCTCGACCTTGGAGTAGACCTGCTCCTCGTCGATGACTGCGCCCTTGGCTGCAGAGGATGCGACCTTGGAGTACAGTCTCAGATATCCGTTCGGGATGTCCTTCTTCGGGCGCTTCCAGCTCTTTCTTCTCTCCTTGAGCTCCTCATCGGTCACATCGGTAAGCTCCAGGATACCGCGCATGACATCGAGGTGAATAGTGTCGCCGTCCTTGATCAGAGCGATCGGGCCGCCGTCAGCAGCCTCCGGGGAAATGTGGCCTACGAAGCAGCCGTTGTTGGTGCCGGAGAAACGTCCGTCGGTGATCAGAGCGGTGCACTTGTTGAGACCCTGGCCGTAAAGGTACTTCATGGCCTTGTACATCTCACGCATGCCGGGGCCGCCCTTCGGTCCCTCGTATCTTACGACCACAACATGGCCGGGCTTGACATCGCCGTTGAGGATTGCTTCCTCGGCATCCTCCTCGGAGTCAAAGCAGATGGCCTTGCCGGTGAAGTCATACATGCAGGGATCATAAGCGCCGGGCTTGGTGATACCGGTATCCGGGCAGATGTTGCCGCGAAGGACCGCGATGCCGCCCATCAAGGCAAACGGATTCTCTCTGGTCTTGATGAGGTCCGGGTTCTCCGGATAGACGAACTTCGCCTGCGCCAGGTTCTCGCCAAGCGTCTGGCAGTCAACGGTCATGACATCGGTGTACAGGAGGTCGCCGAGGTTCTGCATGACTCTCTGCATGCCGCCTGCCTTGTAGAAGTCCTCAAGTGAGAAGTCAGATGCCGGGTAAATACGTGCCAGCTGCGGGGTGATCTTGTTGAGTCTGTCGAACTCGCCGATAACATCCCAGTCGCGGATGCCCGCTTCCATCGCGATGGCCGGCAGATGCAGACATGCGTTGGTGGAGCCGCAGACAGCCATGGTCGCAACGATGGCATTGCGGATGGACTTCTTGGTGATGATATCTCTCGGACGGATGTCCTTCCTGGTAAGCTCTACGATCTTCTGTCCGGTCTTGAATGCGTAGCGGAGTCTGTCAGCATAGACAGCCGGCACGACTGCACTTCCGGAAAGGGACATGCCGAGTGCCTCGATAGCGCAGCCCATGGTGTTTGCAGTACCGAAGAAGGAACAGGAACCGCAGCCCGGGCAGCAGTTATTGACCAGAATATCCAGCTCATCCTGGGTGATCTTTCCTGCGGAAAGCATACCCATCGCCTCATCCGGAGCAGTACCGTCGGACTTACGTCCGTCGAACTCGATACCGGAAAGCATCGGGCCGCCGTTGATCAGGATCGCCGGAACGTTAAGACGTGCAGCAGCCATGATCATGCCGGGCACGATCTTGTCGCAGGATGCAAGCAATACGACAGCATCCAGCTGATGCGCCTGGACCATCAGCTCCACGGAGTCACAGATGATCTCACGGCTCGGAAGGATGTAGCTCATGCCGACGTGGCCCTGGGCAATGCCGTCGCAGCAGGCCATGACACCGAACTCACAGGGAGTACCGCCTGCCTCATAAATGCCGCGCTTTACATACTCAGCGACCTGATTTAAGTTGTAGTGACCGGGAACCAGCTGGTTCCAGGAGTTTGCAATACCGATCCTGGGCTTGTCGGGTCCGAGCTCGCAGTCGGAATAACCCATACCCTTGAAATAACCCTTGTAAGAAAGCTGCATCAGGTCCGCACTTCTGTAATGTGCCATAAAGATCCTCCTTGATGTATCTTAAGTATATTAAAATAAAATGTAATATGAAAAGCCTATTACGTGCTACATTCCCGCAC